>JBLHKV010000242.1:0-5898 GCA_047618115.1 Halieaceae bacterium
CGGGTGCCTATTGGCGGGGTGACTCGAATAACGAGATGCTGCAGCGCATTTACGGTACTGCCTGGTCCGATAAGAAGGCGCTTAAAGGCTATCTGAACCGCATTGCCGAAGCTGAAAAGCGCGATCACCGCCGCATTGCCAAAAAGCTGGGGCTGTTCCACACCCAGGAAGAGGCTCCCGGCATGGTGTTCTGGCACCCCCGGGGATGGACGATCTATCAGCTTATCGAAGACTATATGCGCAAGGCGCAGCGCCAACATGGCTACCAGGAAATAAAGACCCCGCAAATCGTAGATATGACGCTTTGGGAGAAATCCGGGCACGCGGACAAGTTCAGCGATGACATGTTTCGCCTGCAGGCCGATGAGCGGGAATTCGCCATCAAGCCGATGAATTGCCCCTGCCACGTTCAGGTGTTCAATCAAGGTTTGAAAAGCTACCGCGACCTACCTTTACGTCTGGCTGAGTTTGGTAGCTGCCACCGCAACGAGCCATCGGGGTCGCTGCACGGCATTATGCGAGTGAGAGGGTTTACTCAGGACGACGCGCATATTTTTTGTACGGAAAATCAGATTCAGCCCGAGGTTGCGAGCTTTATCGACTTTCTGCACGAGATTTATGCGGACTTTGGCTTTAGTGAGGTGATGTACCGTCTGTCGACCCGGCCCGCAAATCGCGTGGGCAGCGAGGACGATTGGGACCGCGCTGAAAAGGCGCTGGCACTCGCACTGGACGAGAAAGGTCTGCCCTGGGAAGAATTGCCAGGTGAGGGTGCGTTCTATGGGCCAAAAGTTGAGTTTTCGCTCAAGGATTGTATTGGCAGAGTGTGGCAATTAGGCACTATTCAGGTCGATTTTTCGATGCCGGGACGACTCGATGCGCAGTACATTGGCGAGGATGGGGCGCGGCAAACACCAGTAATGCTGCACCGGGCAATTCTCGGATCTTTCGAGCGATTTATCGGAATTTTGATCGAGCATTTCGAGGGTGTTTTTCCGAGTTGGTTGGCACCGGAACAGGCTGTTGTGCTCAATATTACTGACAAGCAGTGTGAATATGCCCTAAAAGTGGAAGATACCTTGAAAAACAAGGGATTTCGGGTGATTTCGGACTTGAGAAATGAAAAGATCGGCTTTAAAATCCGCGAGCACACGTTACAGAAGATTCCTTACCTGCTTGTAGTAGGTGATAAGGAAGTAGAACAACAGACAGTGGCCGTGCGTGCGCGTCGCGGCGAGGACCTGGGTTCAATGGACCTGGACGCTTTTAGCGAGCTCCTCGCAGTTGACGTAGCGCGACGCGGCCGTGTTGTATTGGGAGAGACAAACAATTAAGAGAGATACAGGTAAAGGATCGTCCAAAAAGGCCATCATTAATGATGAAATCGACGCGGCAGAAGTGCGTCTCGTGGGTGCAGAGGGAGAACAGGTAGGTATTGTTAGCCTGGCAGAGGCAATAGCCGCCGCCGAAGCAGCCACAATGGATCTGGTTCAGATTACCGATTCCGACCCAGTAGTTTGCAAGATCATGGACTATGGGAAACATGTGTTCGAAGCCAAGAAACAAAAGGCCGCTGCAAAGAAAAAGCAGAAGCGTACACAGGTTAAGGAAATGAAGTTTCGTCCAGGGACGGAAGAAGGAGATTATCAGGTAAAACTACGCAACCTGACACGTTTCCTAGAAGCCGGGGATAAGGCCAAAGTCACACTGCGTTATCGCGGACGTGAAATGGCTCACCAAGAAATCGGCATGCAGTTGCTCAAAAGGGTCGAAGCCGACCTCACTGAGTTAGGTGCAGTCGAGCAGTTTCCGAAGATGGAAGGTCGGCAACTGACCATGGTGATAGCCCCCAGAAAGAAGAAGTAACCAGCTTTGATCGGTTACTACCAATTAAACCATTGAAAGTTCAAATGCGGAGTTTTTATGTCCAAGCTAAAAGTACACAGCGGGGCTGCCAAGCGCTTTAAAAAAACCGGATCCGGTTATAAGCGTAAAAGTGCTCAGAAAAGTCATATCTTGACGAAGATGACAACGAAGCGTAAGCGTCAATTACGAGGTACCTCAGGGGTACACGCGAATGACAAAATACTTATCGACCGTATGATGCGGGTTAAGTAACGCTAACTTTCACCTAACCAAGAGGATTTTCTTATGGCCCGTGTAAAACGTGGTGTGGTGGCTCACCGCCGTCACAAAAAAATATTAAAGCTGGCGAAAGGTTATTACGGCGCTCGTAGCCGGGTTTTTCGTGTTGCCAAACAAGCTGTCACCAAGGCAGGTCAATACGCCTATCGTGACCGTCGTCAGCGCAAGCGCCAGTTCCGGGCTCTGTGGATTACGCGTATTAATGCCCAGTCCCGCGCTAATGGATTGTCTTACAGCCGTTTGATTGCGGGTCTTAAAAAGGCCACTATTGAACTGGATCGTCGTGTACTGGCCGATTTGGCAGTACGCGATAAGCCCGCTTTTGCGGCGATCGTGGAGCAAGCCAAAGCTGCACTGGCCTAAGGGCCGGGAAGTAGAGGCCCGATCCCGATTGCGCAAGCGGTCAATCAGGCGAACAGACTGAACAGGGGAAAGGGCTAGCGCTCTTTCCCCTTTTTTATGCCCAGGGATGGGCGGTATGTCGCGAGAGGCAGGACGCCGGTAGCGACGATGTACAGGATTTAAAATGGAAAACCTCGATACACTTGCAAACCAGGCTAGACAGGCCATAGAAAAGGCGGCCAGCGCTGCAGAGCTCGATGCCGTGCGAGTCGAATACCTGGGCAAGAAAGGTCAAATCACCCAGTTGCTGAAGGGCCTGGGTAAGCTGTCCGCAGAGGAGCGGCCTGCCGCAGGTGCCACCATCAATGTGGTTAAGCAGGCGTTACAGGAGCTGATCAATACTGCCAAGACAGAGCTCGATATCGCAGCGGTAGCGGAAAGACTCGCCGGTGAGACGCTAGACGTAACTTTGCCTGGTCGCGGTCAATCGACAGGTGGCTTGCACCCGGTTACCCGGACCATCGAACGCATGGAAGACTTTTTCGCCCGCATCGGTTTTGATGTGGTGGAGGGGCCTGAAATTGAAGATGATTATCACAATTTCGAGGCACTGAACATTCCCGCGCATCACCCTGCGCGTGCCATGCACGATACATTTTATGTAGATGAAACCACTGTGCTGCGCACCCATACCTCACCAGTTCAGGTGAGAATGATGGAGTCCAGCGAGCCGCCCTTGAAAATAATTTGCCCGGGTCGCGTTTATCGCTGTGACTCCGACCTTACCCATACGCCCATGTTTCATCAGGTTGAGGGGTTGTTAGTAGACGAGCACAGTAGTTTTGCCGATCTCAAAGGCTTGATAGAGGAGTTTTTACGGGTCTTTTTCGAAAAGGACTTGGCTGTACGTTTCCGCCCCTCATATTTCCCTTTTACCGAGCCCTCTGCCGAGGTCGATATGGAGTGCGTCATGTGTGGCGGCTCTGGCTGTCGGGTGTGTGGTCACAGCGGTTGGATAGAGATCATGGGCTGCGGCATGGTTCATCCACGGGTGTTTTCAATGTCGGGTATTGATCCGGAGCGATACTCGGGGTTTGCTTTTGGCATGGGCGTAGAGCGGTTGGCAATGCTCCGCTATGGAGTTAATGACCTGCGTTTGTTTTTTGATAACGATTTGAAATTTCTCGAACAGTTTGTTTGAAGGGTATACATCATGAAAGTAAGTGAACAGTGGCTACGTCAATGGGTTGATCCTGCCATTGGAACAGTGGAACTGGCCCAGCAAATCACTATGGCGGGGCTCGAGGTCGACGCCATTGAAGCCGTGGCCGGGCAATTTTCTGGCGTGGTTGTCGCCGAGGTGAGTAGCGCGGTACAGCATCCCAATGCGGATAAGTTACGCCTGTGTGAAGTGTTTGATGGCAGCGAAACTTTTCAGGTCGTATGCGGTGCACCGAATGCACGCGCTGGTATTAAAATCGCCTTTGCCCGCGTGGGGGCGGTCTTGCCCGGTAACTTTAAAATCAAAAAGGCGAAGCTGCGCGGCTCTGAATCATTTGGCATGATCTGCTCTGGCGCCGAGCTGGAATTGTCAGAAGATCACGATGGCATCATCGAACTGGCCGGCGACGCGCCGGTAGGCATGGAGTTTCGAGAGTATCTCGATCTGGATGATCAGGTTATCGATATCGATCTGACGCCGAATCGCGCCGACTGCTTGAGTATTGCTGGTGTGGCCCGAGAGGTTGGTTTGCTCAACGATATGTCGGTTAGAACTCCGACGATTACGCCGGTTCTAGCGGCGATCGAGGATGCACTCACAGTGGAAATTGTCGCATCAGACGATTGCCCGCGCTATGTAGGCCGTATCATCAAGGGCGTGGATATAAACCAAAGTAGCCCCTTGTGGATGCAGGAGCGCTTGCGCCGCAGCGGTGTGCGCAGTATCGATCCGGTTGTCGACGTTACCAATTACGTGCTACTGGAGCTAGGTCAACCCATGCACGCGTTCGATCTGGACAAGCTGAACGGCGGCATTGTGGTGCGCATGGCGAAGGAGGGAGAGCCACTGGTTTTGCTCGACGGCTCAGAGGTTGAATTGACGTCGGGCTCTCTGGTCATCGCAGATCGGGAAAAGGCGGTAGCGCTGGCAGGTATTATGGGCGGGAAAACCACCGCTGTTGGCGCAGGCACGGTCAATATATTTCTGGAGTCGGCCTTCTTCACACCCGAGAAAATAGCGGGTCGCGCGCGTAGCTATGGGTTGCATACAGACTCTTCCCATCGCTTTGAGCGGGGCGTTGATTTTGAGCTCCAGACCAGGGCTATCGAACGAGCAACGGCGCTTATTCTGGATATTGTGGGCGGTACTCCCGGACCGATCACAGATTGTGTGGTCAACGATGCACTACCGGCGCGACCCGACGTTGTGCTCAGAGAGCATCGCATAGAAAAAATACTGGGTCTCAAACTGGACACCGTTGAGGTTGAAAAAATTCTCGCCGGTCTTGGGCTGGAGGCATCCCGTAACGACTTGGGTTGGAATGTAAGCGTACCCTCCTGGCGTTTTGATATCAGCTTAGAGGCAGACTTGCTCGAAGAGCTGGCACGGATCTATGGCTATAACCGGTTGCCGATTACCCATATCCACTCCGACCTGGCGATGAAACCGGCATCTGAAACCAGCCTTTCATTGCGATCGGTACGTCGTCAATTGGTTGGCCGGGGTTACCGCGAGGCGATAACCTACAGTTTTGTCGAACCGGCGTTACAGCAGCGCATCGAGCCCGAGATCGAAGCGATAGCTCTGGTCAATCCGATATCCGCCGATATGGCGGTGATGCGCACCACGCTGCTCCCTGGCTTGCTGACAACGGTGCTTCGAAATACCAATCGACAGCAATCGCGAGTACGCATTTTTGAAACTGGCCTGCGCTTTCGAAAGATTGACGGAGAGACGTCGCAGGAACCCACATTAGCTATGGCGATCACCGGCAGACGGGCACCAGAAAGCTGGAGTGCGGGCAGCGAAGCAGTCGACTTTTACGATATTAAAGGAGATCTGGAGTCTATCTTTGCCCTTACGGGCCGTAACGGGGACTTCGGTTTTCGACCCGCAAGTCACCCGGCGATGCACCCAGGACAGACGGCGGCGGTATTTTCTTCCGAAAAATTAATGGGTTACGTCGGGGCCATACATCCGGCACTGGCAGCTGAGTTGGATCTTTCAGCGGCGGTTTTTTTGCTCGAAATCGAGCTTTCGGGACTCCTTGAGGCAAAATTGCCAAACTTTGAAGATCTATCCAAGTTTCCCGAAGTTCGCCGTGATTTAGCGGTAGTTGTCGACAAATCGGTACTTGCCGGTGATGTTTTGAAGACCGTGCAAGATACCGCCGGAAGCGGCCTTACAGA
>JBLHKV010000243.1:0-5866 GCA_047618115.1 Halieaceae bacterium
CCATCGCTTCCATCAGGGTTTGCAGGACCTCGTTGATGGAATCCTCGATATACTGACTTCCGTCGTGAACCGTGTGCAAGACCAGTGATTCAGGTAGCTGTTCCTCGATTTTGTCGACCAGATTTCGCACAGCTTTGGAGACGAGCAGCGGATTCGCACCTGGCGCAGCCTCGATGGCAACCATGACGGCGGGGCTGCCGTTGTACCAGCTGGTTTGGTCAAAGTTTTTCGCATCGAGAGAAACTTCAGCCACATCACGCATGCGCACCAATACGTCTTCGCTGGATCGGATGATCAGTTCTCTAAAGGCATCGACATCAGAGATAGAGGTTGAGGCTGTGAGATCAATACTGAGATAGTCACCCTTGGTTTTACCCACACCTGCCTGGTAGTTGTTTCTTTGTAATGCATCGCGAATATCGGTGGCGGTTACCCCCAGAGCAACCATCCGCTGTGGGTCCAGCCAGACTCTCATGGCGTAAATCTGATTTCCGTTGATTTGCGCCTTGGCAACCCCGGGGACTGCCTGAATTTTAGGTATCGGACCTCTCATGAGGTAATCGGTTATCTGGCTAGGGTTCATCTCCTCACTGGAGAATGCGATATACAGTAGTGAAAACGCATCGCCTGTTCGCAGGTCAATCACCGGGTCGAGTGCTTCCCGGGGTAGTGCACTTCGCTGACTGGACACCTTGGCCTGGATTTCAGCGATCGCAACGTTAGGGTCTTTATTGAGTAGCATGTTTGCCTGAATAATCGAAATTCCCTGGTTGGAATTAGAGATCAGGAAATCGATTCCCTCGGCCTCAGAGACGGCTCGCTGAAGCGGGGTGGTAATAAAGCTTTGAACCAGATCGGCATCCGCGCCGGGGTAGACGGTAGTAACGGATATGACCGCGCTATCAGCACGTGGATATTCGCGTAGTTCTAGCAGGGTCATTGATCTCAGACCTGCGATGAGAATCAGCAGAGTGATGACGGTCGCCAGCACCGGCCGATTGACAAAGACATCAGTGATTTTCATCCCTGGGTTGCTCCGCCTTTCAGTTCCACTTGGTTGTCGATATGAATGAGCTGTCCATTGCGAAGTTTCAGCTGGCCTGTCCTGACGACTCGCTGACCCGGTTCAATGCCACTGATGATCTCGACCTGACCTTCCTGGATGCGTCCGGTGGTTACCTGGTGGCGTCGTACTGTCAGAGCATTATCGTCGCCCTCGATCAGAAAGACGCTGTCGCCATACGGCAGAATGTCCACAGCGGTTCTGGGCAGTGTAATCACTTCGGTATAACCACCCCGTAGCACAGAGATGCGGCTGAACATGCCGGGACGTAATCTACTCTCAGGGTTTTGCAGGGTCGCTTGAAGTTCAATGTTACGGGTGCGTGACTCGACCTTCGGGCTGATAGCAGTGATTTTTCCCTTGAAGATATCTTCGGGATACGCGGCGAGTTCAAGCTCCACTACCTGGTCCAGTCGAACAACACTTAGGAATCTCTCGGGAACGGAGAAGTTCGCGAATATAGGGTCGAGCTGTTGCAACGTCACAATAGGGGTGCCCGGCGACAGGTACTCGCCAAGATTGATCTCACGAATACCTAGCTCACCTCCAAACGGTGCTCGAATGGTTTTGCGAGCAATCAGTGCTTGCTGTTCTTCTGCTTGAGCCGCGATGCTATCGAGAACGCTCTTGGCGCGGTCTAACTGCGCCTGCGACAGCACGGTTTTTTCTTGTAGTCCCTTGGCGCGATTGTAGTCCTGATTCGCCAGTACAAGCTGCGCCTGCAGTGACCGCAATTCTGCTTTTTCTGCTGTTGCGTCCAGCCGTATCAGTTTGTCTCCGGTCTTCACCCGGGCGCCAGATTTGAAGCTGATTTCAGCCACGAGCCCTGGAACTTCAGGGCTGACCTCCACTCCCTGTATGGCCTGTAGACTACCTACGGCGTTAACGCGCTTAGCCCAGCTTTGTGCTTGGGCCGTGGCAGATGAAACCGTTACCGCAAATGGGCCGGCTGAGGAGCGGCTTGCAGTGATCTGAGCCTGCTGATAGCTTTTCCAGCCGAAGATACCGCCGAAGACAACAGTCAGCAGCAGGGCAACAATAATGGAACGTTTGATCATGTGACTTCCAGTCTATGCCAGAGAGGTTACCCTGATGTTCAGGGGCATGCCCAGTGTAGCGGGTCTTTACTACCGTTACAGTTTCTCTCGGGTCGCTTGGATAGCGTCATATTGATGGCCTTAATGGAGACCAGGCCTATTCAACGCGAGCAGCGCCAGGCTTATCGAAGACTAAGCCCAACCGGCGCTGGCCCCGTTGCGGAGCCAGCTAGTCCAGATCAGTACAAAAAGGTGGGTTCAATCACTTGATAAATAGCATCTCCTGATATTTTGGTAGCGGCCAGTGCGCATCTGCCACGCTACCTTCGAGCCCGTCGGCGAAGGATCGGATCTCGTCCATCAGGCTGCGAAGCGTGCCGGCGCAGTACTGCATGTGTGCTTCCGTTGACTCGAATGAATGTTCGCCTAAAGCCGCATCCAGTTTCGAAACTGTGGCCATCATTGCACTCGCATCTGCTGCGATTGCGTGTGTCACTCCGGGATCCAGCTCAACACCCATATCCTTCAAGCCGCTGCTGGTAGAGGCAATCTCCGACAGGTAACTGATAGCTGCCGGGTAAATAATTGTCTTTGCCATATCAATAACCAGTTTCGCTTCGACCTCAATCGACAGCACGTATTGCTCCGCATAGACCTCGAATCGACTTCCCAGTTCAATGGCTGAGAGGACTCCGGTCGTTTCAAAAAGTGCGATAACTGCTGGGTCTTTAAACGCGGGAAGTGCGTCGGCGGTAGTTGGAATATTTTTCAGACCACGCTCCTCAACGGCCACCTTGTGCCATTCTGCAGAGTAGCCGTCACCACCAAAAACAACATTGCCGTGCTCGATCATAAGTTCTTTGAGTACCGTGATAACCGCTTCCGACTGGCTGGCACCGCTGCTCAGTTCAATCTCCAGTTTTTCTGCAATCCAGTTGAGCGAATCAGCCAACATAGTGTTCATCGCTACCAATGGACCTGAAACCGACTGGGAAGAACCTACAGCTCGAAATTCAAAACGATTGCCGGTAAAGGCGAAAGGCGAAGTTCGGTTACGATCACCGGGATCCCTCGTGAAGCCTAGTATTTGGGATAGCCCCAGATCCATTTCACCACCATCAGTTGAACCTACAAGCTTGCCTAGCTTGATGTCTTCGAAAACCGCCTCCAGTTGGTCGCCCAGATAAACAGATAAGATTGCCGGTGGTGCTTCATTGGCGCCAAGGCGGTGATCGTTGGCGGCCGATGCGATGACGGCGCGCAACAATGGTCCATAAAGGTGAACGCCTCGAATTACCGCACCACAAAAGAGCAAAAAGTTTAGATTGTCGTGGGGTGTTTTACCCGGGTCCAGCAGGTTGCCCTGGGTTGAGTTACCGACGGACCAGTTAACATGTTTGCCCGAACCATTGATTCCGGCGAACGGTTTTTCATGAAGCAGGCATATAAAGCCATGTTTTTTTGCCGTGGCTTTCATTACGGTCATCATTAATTGCTGATGGTCTGCAGCAACGTTGGCGGCTTCAAAGTAGGGGGCGAGCTCAAACTGGCCTGGTGCTACCTCGTTGTGATGGGTCTTGGCAGGAATACCTAGCTTATAAAGCTGATCTTCAAAATCTTGCATGAAAATCTGCACTCGCTCGGGAATTGCGCCGAAATAGTGGTCATCGAATTCTTGTCCCTTGGCGGGTGGTGCGCCAAATAGCGTTCGCCCGGCGAGCAGTAAATCAGGCCTGGCATTGGCAAAATTCAGGTCGACCAGAAAATATTCCTGCTCTGCGCCGCAGCTTGAATTGAGTGTGGCGATTTCAGTTTCGCCCATCAGAGAAAGCACTTTCTGCGCCGCGGTGTTCATGGCTGCATTCGACCTTAGAAGAGGGATTTTCTTGTCGAGTGCTTCTCCTGTCCATGACATAAAGACACTGGGAATCATCAGTGTAGCGCCGTTTGCCGTTTGCATGACGTACGCGGGGCTTGTGGGGTCCCATGCTGTGTATCCGCGCGCAGCGTTGGTCATTCGCAGACTGCCATTTGGAAAAGACGATCCATCCGGTTCGCCCTTGATCAACAGGCTACCGGTAAAGGTGCTAATGGAGCCGCCATCGGCGTCTGTGATGATAAACGCATCGTGCTTTTCTGCGGTGGCGTTGGTCATGGGATAGAAGATATGTGAGAAAAATTTCACGCCCTTCGACAGTGCCCATGCTTTCATGGCAGCAGCTACCATATCCGCAGTGGCGGCATCGAGGGGCGCGCCTGTATGGACGGTTTTTTTAACTGCCTTGAAGGCCTCTTTGCTGAGGGACTCTTCCATCTTGGAAAGGTCGTAAACATCGCTCGCCCAGATATCCTTCAACGGTTTGGGGAAGGTGACTTCAGTAGGTTTGCGATTAGTTATTTCAAAAATTGCTTGTCGGCGTAACTCGTTTCCACTCACGATGGGTTCCTTTTGTTCAGTAATTTCAAAATTGTGGTTGTTCTGCGGTTTATCGGTGCAGTAACCAATTATCAGTACAGTAGCTAATTATCAGTACAGTAAATAAGGCAATAATTGGACCAACTCACCGCTTTACCGGTTTTTTCAGCAAGGATTTTTGATAATTGCTGGTGCTTGATGCAGGTGTAGGTAGACTTTTGTCCTCCAAACAGTAAGCGCCGAGATTTTCATCTAATCCGGCTAATAGAGACGAACTAGGGTGTACCAGTGAACAAATGGGAATTGTTAGATACCGCTGCTATTCCGCGCAATGGCGGCGAATTACGTCTGCTTAGACGAGGCGATGAATTTGCTATTCGGATTGCGGGGTCCCAGGGTGATCTGATGAACTCTCGCACTCACGGGTCGGAAGACGCGTTGGGTGCGCTAGCGTGCGCCCGTTGCAAGAACGCTGCTTCAGCAAAAGTATTAGTTGGCGGTTTAGGTATGGGGTTCACGCTTGCTGCCGCGTTGGAAGTGTTGCATGACAATGCGACGGTTGAGGTTGCCGAACTTGTTCCAGGCGTTCTGAAATGGAATCGCGAACTTCTTGGTGTGTGTGCGGGTGAACCACTCAACGACAATAGGGTGGAGGTCACCGTCACAGATGTGGGGCGCATAATCGAGCGGGCCACGGGTGAGTACGATGCCATTATATTAGACGTGGACAATGGGCCAGAAGGATTGACCCACCCCCAAAACGATGACCTTTACTCGCTGTATGGGTTAGAGGCGGCTTACAATGCGCTGCGTAAATCAGGCGTGCTCTCAGTTTGGTCTGCGACCCCAGTCCCCCGGTTTACGACGATATTGAAAAAGGCTGGTTTTAAGGTTGAAGAGCACCCTGTTCGCGCGCATAACGGCAAAGGCGCGAAACATATGGTTTGGTTAGCCTTTCGAGATTAGTCAGCAGTCTCATCAGGTTTACCATAGACCAATAGGACATTACCCTTCATATGACCTGCAAAATTGTAGCCGGAAGTAACATACAGCCGACCTCCAAAAGGTAAAGGAGCAGCACCTCCATCCATCGAACCGCCGCTGGCAAGAGAGCCTGATACGGTTTTTACCGGTGTGGTGGTGTCTATTTTTCGCAGCACCTTACCGTTTAGAGCATCATAAATGCGTAGGTAGCCGTCCAGCGCGCCTGCGAATACCAGCGAGGGCGTTGCTGTAATTGCAGCACCGATTCCAACAGCGCAAAATTCTCGCTCCCTACATTCATTCGCCAGTGGCGCGCGCCAAAGAAAATCACCTTCGTCTACATTCAGGGCAAAAAGTCCTGGGTTT
>JBLHKV010000244.1:0-5844 GCA_047618115.1 Halieaceae bacterium
CAACGCTATCAAGCTGGCCCGTGCCGAGGCCGAGTCGGCCTTCGGCTCCGGAGAGCTGATACTTGAAAGAGCCATCATTCGACCCCGCCACGTTGAGATACAGGTGTTCGCCGATATGCACGGCAACACCATTCATCTCGGCGAGCGCGACTGCTCCGTACAACGTCGGCATCAAAAAGTTATCGAGGAGGCACCCTGCCCCATCATGACAACTGAACTGCGCGATCGTATGGGACGAGCTGCCGTCGATGCGGCGAGGAGTGTCAACTACTGCGGCGCCGGCACAGTAGAGTTCTTACTCGACGAAAATGGAGAGTTCTATTTTCTGGAAATGAATACCCGCCTTCAAGTAGAGCATCCCGTCACCGAAATGATCACCGGACTTGATCTCGTCGAATTACAAATTCAGGTTGCCCAGAATCAACCGTTGAACCTGAGTCAGGAAGATATCATCCTTAGCGGTCATGCCATCGAAGTGCGCCTCTACACCGAGGACCCAAGCCAAGACTTTTTACCCATGGCGGGATCTATAAAACTGTGGGCTCCGGCACAAGGAGTCGGTGTGCGCATTGATAGCGGTATAAGTAGCGATCAGGACATATCGCCCTACTACGACCCCATGGTAGCGAAAGTCATCGCCAGCGGTTCGACCCGCGAAGAGGCGCGGACGCGATTGATCAAGGCTCTGAAGGAAACAGTTTTGTTCGGTGTAAAAAATAACAAAGAGTTTCTCGTCAACTGCCTCGAAAAAGACCGCTTCAAGGCGGGGCTGGCAACAACTGCCTTTATCGCCGAAGAGTTTGGGGATACACCAATCGTGGATGCTGTACCCAGCTTTTCGGATTGCGCTGTTGCAGCACTATTGTCTCTGGAACTGGAATACAGGCTACATTGCTCGAGGAGCGTTTCGGCCCCACCGCTATTGCGAAGCTGGGCCAGCGCGTCGCCACTGGTATCACGCCGACAGTACGGGTTTGACGAGGTCATTCACGATTTGTTCGTGACTGCTGCCGGAACAAATAAATATCGAGTGACCAATGGTGAATTGTCCGTCGAGATTGAGTTGCTGTCGATGTCCGCAGCTGATGCACAGGTTGTCATTGATGGTCACATGCAGCTAGTCCATTGGCAAGAACCAGCGAGTGGCGAGTTACACATGTCTATCGAGGGGCGTTCCGCGCACTATCGTGATCTGATCTGTCGGGAGGGTACGGTCGAAGAAACCTCAGCTGGTGATCGCATCACGGCACCCATGCACGGCCTGCTACTCGACATTTTGGTCAAAAGCGGAGATTCTGTCGGCAAAGGACAAACTCTAGCGGTACTGGAGGCCATGAAATTGCATCACGAAATTCTGGCAACCGAGGCCGGCACGGTGACCGAGGTCTTGGCTGAGCCAGGCACGCAAGTTCCTGCAGATTCGTTGTTGATAACAATCGATGTCAATTCAACGCCGTAGTGCTGCAATTATTTCATTGCGCAACTCTGCAGGCTCTATCACTGAATCAAACACCATAGCGTCCGCCGGCACCCATGCACCAGACTGGGCCTCTGCCATTTTCTCTGCCTCCTCACCGGTGGCACGCGCGGCTTGCGCCCCCCCAATTGCGGGAACGCCGCCCAGGCTCACTGAGGGCAGCGCTATAACAGCACACTGCCGGTCATACGGGTTTAGCCCCATAACGGAACTACCAAAGCCGAAGGCTTTACGTAATATGACGGCAATTTTCTTACCGCGATAACGCCGTTGCGCAGCATACATACGTCCCGCTGCTTTAAGGATACCAGCCTGTTCAGATTGAGGGCCTGGCATTACGCCCGGATTGTCTATCAAATTAATAAGGGGCAAGCCAAAACTGCCTGCCACCTCAATAAAGTGCGTGGCTTTATCGGCAGCATTAGTGGTTATAGACCCCGCCAAAACCGCAGGTTGATTTGCAATTATCATGCAGGGTGTGCCGCCAATTCTGGCCATCGCTGTAATCAGACTCGCGCCAAATAGCGGCTGTAATTCAAAAAGTGTTTGCGCATCAACCAATTCGTTCAGTACTTCACGAATATCAAAGGGAATGTTTAATTGCGGTGGAATCAGGTCGAGCAGCCTATCGACCCTTCTGGGCTTTGCAATATCTGCCCCGGCCAGGGAAGGCAGCGCCTCTCCCGCCCGGGTTGGCAACAGCGATAAAAAATAACGTGCCATTGCGATAGCCTCTGCCTCGCTCGCTGCCAAATTGTGCACAACACCACTTTTGCTGGCATGCATGCGCGCTCCACCCAGCTGCTCCGGCGTTGCATCCAGTCCCAGGGCCGCCTTTACCAGCGGCGGACCAGCAGTAAATAATGCCGAGCCCTCGGTGATAATAATAAAATCGGCAAACATGCCAGTGAGAGCCCCATGACCTGCAGAGTTGCCCATTATCAAAGCGACCACAGGTACCTGTCCTTTGATATCTGCAAGTAAGGCAAGGTCGGACGGTGCCATGGCATAGCGCTCTGTACCATTGCTGGCGCGCTCCCCTGCGCCGTCAAGCATTAGGACCAGAGGCAGTGCTTGCTCCGTCGCCAAACGCACCAGGCGAGCCCTTTTGGCAGCATTAGCATGGCCGATGGAACCTCCCATTACAGTAAAGTCTTCAGCGAGCACTACCGCAGATCTTCCGTCGATTCGCCCGACACCTCCCACAACTGCGTCACATGGTACAGCCGCGCCACCGGAAGGCGGATTGCCCCCAGCCAGGGCACCAATCTCCCGGTAGGAGTCGGTATCGCACAGCGCGTTGATTCGCTCGCGCACCGTTTGTCGGCCACGAGAGTGCTGGCGTTCAATTTTAGCTACCGCCCCCATACTCCGCGCCGTCGCCGTTCGCTCGTGCAACTCGGCCAATAGTGGCCGCCAGGCATCTGAATTGTCACTCAAAAGCTAAAACTCCTGCGAGTCGATATCAAGCGCGCCAACTCAATTCTGAGCAACGTCAAAAGCTATCGGCATCGATTTGATGCCACTGATGAAATTGGACCGCAACCAATTAACCTCACCATTGAAGCGAGGGTTGCGGATGTTACGGAGAATTTCTTCGAAAATGACCTTTAGTTCGAGCCTGGCCAAATGCGACCCAAGGCAGAAATGCTCACCAAAACCGAATGCACGGTGATTGTTGCGCACATCTTCGCGTTGGGCTCGGGAAATATCGAAACGATCGCCCTCGACAAAAACATCCTCATCGGCGCTGGCAGCGCCATAGTACATTTGAATTTTATCGCCCGCCTTTATCGGTTGTCCGCCGAGCTCAATGTCTTCCATGGCAGTTCGTCTAAAGGCAATTACCGCTGGGTTATAGCGAAGAATTTCCTCGATGGCACCCTCGAGCAGTTCGGGCTCATCGAGTAATTTTTGATATTGCTCAGGGTTTTCCATCAGCAAACGCATGCCCTGACTGGTCACGGTACGCGTGGTTTCATTGCCAGCGACAATCAACAGCAAAAAGAAATGGCAAAACTCTTCTTCAGATAGCGGCTCATCCTCCACTGTACCGTTAAGCAGCACGTTAACAATGTCGTCCTTGGGGTTGGCGCGGTGGTCTGTGGCCAACTCCTGTGCCATAAAGAACATCTCTGCCATAGCCATCATGCCAGCTTCCTCGCTGGTGGTAAGCTCAGGATCATCCATACCCAGCATTATATTGGTTAGCTCGAACAAGCGCCCACGCTTGTCGAGTGGAACTCCCATCAGCTCACAAATCGCGACGAGTGGTAACTCCGCCGAGATATCGGCGACAAACTCACATTCGCCACCAACAATCGCCCGGCTAACAATGTCTCTGGCAATCTCCTGGAATCGCTCTGTGTATGAATCGACTTTTTTGGGAGTAAAGGCACTGCGAACTAATCGTCGATACTTCAGATGCCGAGGGGGATCCATATTGATCATTTGATTTTTCATCAGTTCCAACCGTTCCGGATCCGACTCGTGCAACAGACAACTTTTCACTTCAGAGGAAAATAATTTGGGATTTTTAGATATAAAATCAAGATCTTTTTGCTTGGTGACAGCCCAGAAGCCAACGCCCTGTTCGGGGTCTTCGTGCCAATATATAGGCTCTTCATTGCGCAAGTATTTGAATTGGTCTCGCGGCATTCCACCTCGAAACGTATCCGGGGATGCTAAATCTATATGGGGGCAAATAGTCATTTTTTAAGCTCGTCTATCGTGGGGGGACCAGATGAGAATAACTATAGACTATTAGGTAGTAGTTTCAAAATCTTCGTACCCCGCCACGAGAATGCGGCGGAGTACATAGAGACATCAAAGCACCTAAATTCAGGTAGTGGTGTCGGTCTTCAATACCCCGCGACGAATCTGATCGCGTTCGATGGATTCAAAAAGAGCTTTAAAATTTCCTTCGCCAAAGCCGTCATCACCCTTTCGTTGAATAAATTCAAAGAATATAGGCCCGATTACTGTTTCTGAGAAGATCTGCAGCAACAGCCTGGAATCACCATCCTGCGTGGAACCATCCAGCAGTATTCCTCGACTCTGTAATTCGTCTACAGGCTCGCCATGACCCGGGAGCCGCTCGTCCAACATGTCGTAATAAGAGCCAGGTGGGGCAGTCATGAAGGGCATGCCACGCTCTTTGAGCCGATCCCAACACGCCGGTAAATCGTCGCTGGCGAACGCGATATGCTGAATACCCTCTCCGTTATAGGCCATTAGATATTCTTCAATTTGGCCTGCGCTACCGGCCTCTTCATTCAGTGGAATTCGAATTTTGCCATCGGGAGCTGTCATCGCCTTGCTGGTTAAGCCAGTGTATTCGCCCTTGATGTCGAAAAATCGGATTTCGCGGAAGTTAAACAGCTTCTCATAGTATCCTGCCCAGTACTCCATTCGCCCCCGGTAGACATTATGGGTCAAGTGATCAATTTCAGTGAACCCGCAACCATAGGGATGTCGATCCACTCCGTCGATAAATTCAAAATCGATGTCATAAATCGAAGAACCCTCTTCGTAGCGATCTACAAGATAAAGTATGGCTCCGCCAATACCGCGAATGGCCGGCAGTTTCAATTCCATTGGACCCACCGGAATATCTATAGGTTGGGCACCCAGTTCGAGGGCACGCTCATAAGCATGCCGAGCATTCTTCACTCGAAACGCCATTCCACAGGCCGAAGGCCCGTGCTCTTCAGCGTAATATGCCGCGGGTGAACGCTGCTCATAATTAATGATGAAGTTAATGTTGCCCTGCCGCCACAGGTCGACATCTTTGGAGCGATGACTGGCGATGTGGCTAAAACCCATCAAATCGAACACGGGCTCGAGAATTCCCCGTTCTGCCGCTGCGTATTCTACAAACTCGAAACCGTCGAGTCCCATCGGGTTTTCAAAGAGGTCGGTCATTGCATTGCTCCTGACTGGTTGTTTGCGTGACTTATAATACCGGGGATTCGCCCCAATCAACGAGTTGGAAGCTTACCTGCATTAGAATGCAGGCTTTCTTCTATATTCTCCTGTATAAATTTATAGAGTGGTGTATTCTTTCCAGATATATCATAGAACAGATGGAATCTTGCTATGGATTTTGACCGGGCGGAACGAGATATACTACGCACCCTGCAAACCGATGGGAGAATTTCCAATGTGGAACTTGCCGAGCGGATCGGGCTTTCGGAGTCGCCCTGCTTTCGAAGGGTCAAGCGATTGGAAGAGGATGGCGTAATCGCTGGCTACTGTGCCAGCCTCGACCAACGCAAATTGGGGTTGCAGGTGACGGCTTTTGTACAAATTTCTCTGGACCAGCAAGATGACACCAAGCAACGCGAATTTTTGGCCCGCGTCGAAGC
>JBLHKV010000245.1:0-5834 GCA_047618115.1 Halieaceae bacterium
ATAGAAAACCGGGGTATGTCCCGTGGCCCTGCAGTGCTTCTCGCCGGGGGGATAATTGGTCTGTTGAGTCTGATAATCTTACTTAACTTTGACGAACTGTTCACTTTCGTGATTTCTCTGACAACACGTTACAGCCAACCGATGCTAGGGCTGGTTATGTGTATCTTTGCGGGCTGGATATGGAATAGAAACGAAATATTGAGTGAGTTGAAGAAAGGTAATCCCGAAGTAGAGTCCTCAGTGTTCTGGAAAATATGGCCTTGGTACATCAAGTTTATTTGCCCATTGATGATCGCCTTTATCATGTATCAAAGCTTTTAGAGAACGTCGAACCTGTCACAGTTACTGGTGTCTGATCGGAAATGATACGTTATTTTTTGTTGAGCGCTGCGGTACTGACGCTACTGTCTTGTAAGCACCCCCTGGCCATCGTCGGGGACGGCGATATCGTCAACCTGGTGGATGGCAGCGGCACCTATGGGTGTACGCTGGAACAGTTCAAGGCCGATGACCCCAAGTGTACTGGATTTGACTTCACAGAAGACTACCTCGTTAATTTTGAAGCCCGGCCCCGCGAGGGTTGGCACTTTTCCCACTGGGAAGGCCCTTGCAGGCCCGACTCAGAACCACCTCTGTGCAGGATCGAGTCTCTGCAGGAGTGGTATGAAATTATCGACGACCTACTGGACGGTGAGGCTCTTCCCACCACCACGGCGGTCTTTGAAGAGACCGATTCTGATAGTGATGGTGTTCCCGATAACAGCGATGCATTCCCCGATGATCCATTAGAATTTGCAGACGTGGACTGCGATGGCTTGGGTGACAACAGCGATCCGCAGGTTGTTGAAAACGTAACGACGCTGTTGGGAGAGAGGTGTGGAGAGGGAATTCACCTTTATATCCTGGCCGATGGCTATACCGCCGCCGAGCAGGACAAGATCGGCAGCGACGCCGCCATTTTTATCGAATTTGTACTGGCCGACCCGGGCATTGCCGACTATGTACTGCAGTGGAATATTCACGCCATCCAGACGGTGTCAGCCGAATCTGGGGTCGACCCTAATTACGGCGTCAACATCGTCGATTCCGCCTTCGGTGCCGGATTTAACTGCGTTGGTATACCGCGTCTGGTCTGTGCCGATGATTCGCTGGTCCTGGGCGAACTCCATAAGGTCACCACGGATGTCGATGCAATTCCGGTGCTGATGGTCAATTCCACCGAATATGGGGGCTCTGGTGGGAGCTACCCAATCTACTCGACGGCCGCGGTTGAAGTGGCGCTGCACGAAATGGGCCATAGTTTCGTTGATCTGTCCGACGAGTACTTCCCGGACGAAGCGACCGCGGCCATCCAATTGCCCTTTTGGCGCGAGGGTAGATTCGCCAACTCAAGCCAGTTCAGTACGGTAGGGGAGGTTCCCTGGAAAGTCTGGATAGACGATGCTGACAATGTCCCCAGCTTACCGGGAGAGGTCGGTATCGGTATATTCGAGGGGGGGTTTTATCACAGCTTTGGTTTCTATCGGCCGGCCGACAGAACGCGTATGCGGTTCAATGACGCTGATTTTGGCCCGGTCAATTCTGAGGCCTGGATACTTGAGTCTTATCGACGTACGGGAGCAATAAGCGATTCTGAGCCAACGGATCGAAATGTTATTGTTGCGCCGGGAGAGGCGATCAAACTTACTATTGATTTGTCTTATGGCAACAGCGTTCAAAGTACCGCGTGGCAGGTCAACGGCGCGGTACAGCTTAATGCGGCCGATAGTAGTTCGGTCACTTTCAGCTCTACTGACCCCGGATCTTATCTGATCGAGGTCGCGGTTGTAGACAACTCGGGCGCTGTGAGGCTCGACGCAGAGGGCCTGACGAGCTATTCAAGGGATTGGCTACTGGAGGTGGTTGCACCATGAGTCGTCTAACCTGCGTATTTTGGGCGCTATTGCTACCTGTTTTATTATCGGCCTCGGCCTCGGCCTGGTCCAGGGAGGGTGTGGTCGTCCATTTTGATGAATCGGGGCACAGAATCACCCGTACGTTACATAAAGACCGGGGTGCGGAGGGTCGGTTAGCTACTCAGCGTATGCCGAGGTTCAAAGCAACACACGACTCCGCGCGTCGAAACAACGACCGAATTGAGGTCAAGATGGTTTATCGCGACGGCAAGATCGAGGTGCTGGAACTCCCCGATCCGCGAATTTTACGCGCACCGATGCTGCCCGGTGGCGGTGGTCACGAGGCTATCTTGGAAAAGAAGCGCGGTGCTTATGTGATTCCAGTGGCCGATTCGGATACTATTCTCGAAATTGAAATTAGGTTGCCGAATTTAGATGACAAAGGTTATCGCAGACTATCGCAGTGACACCCTCACAAAACCAAGCTTGGAAATGCGCGAGGCGATGGCCGACGCCGAGCTTGGAGATGATGTCTATGGAGAAGACCCCACCGTAAATCGACTAGAGCAGACCGCTGCCGCCATGGCCGGCAAAGAGGCGGCTGTGTTTGCGAGTTCGGGTACGCAGACCAATCTTTTGGCACTTCTGAGCCACTGTCAACGCGGTGATGAATACATCGTTGGGCAAGACGCACATACCTACAAATATGAGGGTGGTGGTGCCGCGGTACTGGGTAGCATTCAACCCCAGCCCCTGGAATTTGAGGCAGACGGGAGCCTCGATCTCGATCGAGTTGCCGCCGCGATAAAACCGGACGATTCGCATTATGCTAAAAGCAGGCTTCTGTGCCTCGAAAATACGCAGAGTGGCAAGGTATTATCGTTGTCCTACCAGTCTCGGGCTCGTGAGTTGTGCGAAAAATATGACCTCGGACTGCACCTGGACGGCGCCAGAGCATTTAATGCTGCCGTTAAGTTAGGGGTACAACTAACTGATATTACACAATATTATGATTCAGTTTCACTGTGCTTATCGAAGGGTTTGGGAGCGCCGATAGGCTCAGTGCTGTGCGGTGATACAGACCTGATTGCGAGAGCCCGGCGGTGGCGAAAAATGTTGGGTGGCGGCATGAGGCAGGCCGGAATGCTCGCGGCTGCAGGCGAATATGCGCTGCAAAATAATGTGGCGCGTTTGCAGATCGATCACGACAATGCGATTTTTTTAGCCCAGGGGCTGGAGCATCTGCCCGGACTGGAGTGCTCGCCCGCAGTGGTAGAAACCAATATGCTGTTTGTCTGCTTTCCGACCGACGAAATGAGTGCAGCGTGGCAACGTCACATGGCACTCGCCGATATTCGAGTGGCGAGCGGGCGCCAGGTGCGCCTCGTAACGCACTGTGACATTGATCGGGCTGCAATTGAGTCGACCATAGAACACGCGCAGTCCTTCGCCTTTTAGGAACTCCGGGCACAAGTATTTAATCCAAAGCCCAACAATATTTGAGCCCAGTGATATAAATGTCGAAGAAAGATTACTCTAGGCGACAAATCATTCAATCGGGAGAGATCTGTGCGTTTTCACTATCAAATTGGCATGTGCGAGGCCAGCCACTACATACCGCTGGCGCAGGCAGCAGAGGCGGCGGGTTACCACGGCATTACGGTGCCAGACAGCGTCTGCTATCCGGAGCACGCCAGCTCCAAATACCCTTATAACGCCGATGGCAGTCGAGAGTTTCTCGAGTCGGTCCCCTTTATTGAGTCGCTTATTGCAGTGACTGCCATGGCGGCCGTTACGAGTAAAATACGATTTGCCACCTTCGTCTACAAACTTGCCATACGGCAGGCGGCTATCGTTGCAAAGCAGGTACAGAGCATTCAGCAATTGTCGGGCAACCGCCTTGATTTTGGTGTTGGCATCAGCCCCTGGGAAGAGGACTTCGCTGTGGCACAGGTCCCGTGGGCAAAGCGTGGTAAACGCCTGGATGAGCAAATTGACATTATTCGCGGCTTGGGCTCGGGTGAGTATTTTGCCTATGAAGGCGAAATACACCAAATACCCTCGGCCAAAATGAATCCCGTGCCCACTCAAGCGACGCCAATTCTAATTGGCGGGCATAGCGAAGTCGCGCTGAAGAGGGCGGCGAGAAATGATGGTTGGATGTGTGCTGGAGCGAGCATGGACGAACTGACGGCGCTAATTGGTCGACTGGATGAGCTGCGTGAGGAGATGGAAGTTACCGACCGCCCCTTTAAAGTATTCACAACCGGCGCTAATGCTTTCACCCGCGAGGGCATCGAACAGCTCGAGGCTATCGGAGTGACCGATGTAGTCATCGGGTTCCGCGATCTCTACGCGATGGAAGCGGATGTCGATGTGCCGGTGAAGATCGACCAGTTAAAGTGGTATGCAGCAGAATTCATGAATAACTGAGTCATACAAGGAATCAAGATCAATGGGTAGTTATGAAAAGCTCGAGTCACACTTTACGGGCATTGCCGACCTGAATCACGTATCCAGTATATTGAGCTGGGATGAGGCTGCCATGATGCCAGCTGGAGGGGGTGAAGCCCGCGCCTCTGCGAGCGCTACGCTGGCGGTACTGATTCATCAAAGGTCCACCGATCCAGCGTTACTGGACTGGATAGCAGAGGCTGAAAACGAAGCTGGCTTGAATGAATGGCAGCGCGCCAACGTTCGTGAAATCAAACGAGATTACAGCAACAATATTTGTCTCCCCGGACAGTTTGTCGACGCGCAGAGCAGGGCTTGCGCTCGTTCTGAACAGGCTTGGCGTACCATGAGAGCCGATAATAACTGGGAGGGGATGCGGCCGCTGCTGGAGGAAGTGGTAGTTCTCGCTCGCGAGGAGGCAAGCTTGAGGTCGGCCGGTACGGGCCTGTCTGCCTACGATTCACTGTTGAACCTCTACGAGCCCGGCGTTACGTGCGCCGAAATCGATATTCAGTTTGCGCCGCTACGAGAATTCCTTCCGGGCTTTCTGAATACTGTATTGGAACGGCAGGCCAGTGAACCTATCGAACCCTTGGGCAACTCGTTCTCGGTGGCAAAGCAAAGAGAGCTGGGTCTGGAGATGATGGCCGTCCTCGGTTTTGATTTTGAACATGGCAGGCTGGACGTTAGCCATCACCCATTTTGTGGCGGTGTGCCAGATGATGTACGTATTACTACGCGCTATCGGGAGGATAATTTCCTGGATTCGCTCATGGGGGTGTTACATGAAACCGGACACGCTCTCTACGAACAAGGTCTGCCTCACGCCTGGCGTCATCAACCTGTGGGAACGGCACTGGGCTCAGCGGAACACGAGAGTCAGTCTCTATTAATGGAAATGCAGGCGTGTCGATCCAGGGAGTTTGTAAAATTCCTGGCGCCAATTGCTCAACGCATTATGGCAGGCCCGGACGCGGCTGCTGCGGCGTGGGGCGTAGACAATTTGTATCGGCACTATACCCGTGTTCACAGAGGCTTTATTCGCGTCGATGCCGACGAAGTAACCTATCCTCTACACGTTATACTGCGCTATGAAATTGAAAAATCCCTGATCGAAGGGGAGGTCGAGGTCAGTCATATTCCCGAGTTGTGGAACGACAAAATGCAGTCCTATCTGGGCTTGAACACTAGAGGTAATTTCACCGACGGGTGTCTTCAGGATGTACATTGGCCTTGTGGTCTATTTGGCTATTTTCCCACCTATAGCTTAGGGGCCATGACTGCTGCTCAGTTGTTTTCGGCGGCTAATCGCGACCGCCCATCGATTCTAAATGAAATTGAAGAGGGCGACTTCAGCCACCTGTTGGCGTGGTTGCGCACAAATGTGCACAATAAGGGCAGCCTGCTGAGTGCCACCGACATGTTGACCTCGGCAACCGGGTCCAGCTTGGATGCCAATTATTTTATCGATCACCTGAAGCGACG
>JBLHKV010000246.1:0-5802 GCA_047618115.1 Halieaceae bacterium
ATGCAACCACACCTGCCGCCTATTTTCCGGCTTATACCACTGCGCCAATGAAGCAGGAGGAGTTTTTATTAAAGCGACCCGATCCTTATGGATGAAAACAATAGAGCCAACCATCCCGATGAGTAGGCATTGAACAAGAATAAAGTAAAGCCATCGCACGAAATATTTGTCTCCTTTACTAAAGGGTGTATTAATTATGTGATAAGAAGTATACATGGGTAACAGCACAGTCAGTCATCGTCGGTTACCAGTATTGGGAATTATCAACGGCCAATTTTTCAAATTCACGGACGGTTAATCACCTCGGCCCTCGTGTCTGAGCCACCGCCAGGCCCCCAGATCGGCCACCTCTCGGACCGTTTGGGGCAACGGATGCGGATCCCCATGCCGCCCCAAATCGCGTCACTCCGAGCCACTCTCGAGCCCGGTCTCTCGGCGACACCTTCAGATTTTCAGATTCGCAGATTTTCAGTGTGTCCCTCATGCCGCACCGGCGGTGTGACGTTCACGAGAAAGGTTTCGGTTGCCTTGTTGAGGAACTTAAAGTGGGCAGCCCTCCGATTCAACTTGGCGCGCCGATGGCGGTTATACGCGGGGGGCGGCGCGTACGGCAGATTCGTGCCTTAATCAGCCATTAGCTGAACTAAATCGAATCCAATCGGGCAAATTCGTCTGGGAACAATGGTTTTTATGAAGAGGGAAATTTGAGTTATCTGCGAGTTTACGGGAAGCAGTTCAAATGTTTTTTTGCCGAGAATTGATAGAATGCCTACCGACCTGCTTCCTGTTCCTTTTCTGTCGAGCTTCCTTATTCCATTTCCCCGTTTCCCTTGGGTTAGCTTGACCCCAGACATCATAATCTGTAACCGGCGTAATTTTATCCGTAGCCTTTATTCCTTTTTCATCATCAGCCAGGGAAAACTCCGAGATAGTTGTATCTTCGTCCACATTATAATTTCTGAGCTTATCAACAATGCTTGCTCTCATCCCCAATTCTCTCATCGCCGATTCGGGAGTAACTGAGGCACTCTTTCTCTTGTTCGCAAATAGCCAATTAAACATACAGAACTCCAAAAACCTTCAAACGTGACTCTCATTGAGTACTGTTTACTCAATATTGCGGAGTTAGTTAAATCTAGGCTGTTAAATGTTACTAGCCAAGGAAGTAATTCACCCTGAGTGTGTGAATTAATGGGAAAAGTCGAATTTCGGTAGGTCGGTGGTTACTGAATTACGAAATCAAATAACCTGGCATCAAAAAGTGACAATATGAAGGCACCGCCACGGCCATTTTAAGAACATCGGTTTCCAGGAAAGAGTTATTCAGGTCGGCAACTTGAACTCCTACAATGTGCCATTTGGAGAAGTTCTTGCTCGTAAGAAGACCCACTGCACTCGCTGCAGCTAAAGCACTCGCTACGCTTATGGGCTGGGCCCCGCTCGCGGGGCCTGCTTTGGCCCGGTCCTTGTCAAAAGACGCAACAAAGCGAAGGGCCTGCCCCATGGGCGCAGCGAGTGCTTTGGGCATGACCGCTTCACGTCTCGCTGCATCCATCAATCCCTGGTTGTTCGACCACTATATACTGCGCGCTTTTCCCTTGTACTCGAACAAATCAGAGGCAATCTGTACAGCTACGGGTAATCTAGTTAAGAGACTGAATAGTTACAAAGGCGAAACGGCCGCCAATGCCTTCTCCGATTACAACCAGCCGATTCTTTAGTCAATCGAGTTCAGAAAGTTGTCAAATTCATTTTCTTCGATGCTAACGCTATGTTCAGCATCCGGAAATCGCAGCTTGCTAACATCGTCGATGTATTCCTGATAGGCAGCAATGCGCTCCTGCTGCAGGCGATCACGCTCGGCGGCAAAATTTCGGTAAGCCCGTGCATGACGCGGAATATGCCCTCTATTTTCACCGAGCAAGTCGGCCGAAAACAAATAGGTCGCGTCGCATTGCTGGCCTGATCCAAGGGATATGGTCAGAATCGAAAGGCGCTTTGTGATCTCCGCGGCCACTTTTGCAGGTACTACTTCCATTTCGAGCGCAAAGGCACCCGCCGCCTCGAACGCCCTGGAAGCTTGAAAAACTTCAGTCGCCTGCGCTGAAGTGCGTCCTACTGCGCGCATACCGCCAACCCAGGTCGCTTTCGGCGGTACCAGTCCGACGTGCGCGATAACCGGAACCCCCTCTCGTGCCAGCACTTCAACCACTTGCGGACTCATGCCGCAGTAAATCGACTCGGCACCCGCTTCCATCGCCTGCATCGCCTCACGCAACGCCGCTTCCGCAGAAGCATGTTTACCCCAGGCCAGACCGAACTGGAAATGGGTCTCAGGAATCAGATCCGCAAAATCCCGAGTCTCGGAACGAAATCCGGTGCCAACCATATCCATTCCCGCGGTTGCAGCGGCAATCGCCTCCTCAGCCTGTGCCACCTGGACAAAGGCGATCTGACGCACGCCCTTTAATTCGAGTAATTCTTTTACGGTTAATTTTGCCATTAGCCTGCCACAAGGAGTTGGGGGCCACACTATAGCATTGACATTCTCCAACCCGTCGACGTAGGGTCGTCTGATCTCAGACAAACGGACTTGACTGATGCCGCGACCCAGGAAGGCGTTGATCTCACTTGCGGATACCTCGTACTACCACATTACTTCACGCTGCGTTCGCCGAGCATTTCTGACTGGAATTGATCATTACTTTGGCCAGAGTTACGAACATCGACGGCAATGGGTCGTGGACCGTGTTCGTCTCCTCTCCTCGTTATTCGCCATCGTTGTCTGCGCTTATGCCATTATGAGCAATCACCATCACCTGGCGCTCAAAGTCTGTCCGGAACAGCTAGAGGGTCTTTCCGACGACGACATCATGGATCGCTGGCGTGCCTTGTTCAAAGGCCCTTTGCTGGTGCAACGCTATCACGGCGAGGTCGGCCTCAAGCCTTTCGAGCGTACTACCGTATCAGACATCGTAACTGTCTGGCGTTCCAGGCTTTCCCGCATTAGCTGGTTCATGCGATGTCTGAATCAGCCCATTGCCACCCATCCTCGAACGGCTGAAGATTACGGTAGGTCAATGGCGCATAAATGCTATGCAATTTGAAAACATCCATCTCAAATGACTCAATCGGTTTGTTCCGAAGCTCAATACGGGATAATTCCCACATTTTGATCATCTGCAAACAGCCGCCCAAGCTCTGGCTGCTAATTCATGTTTCCTGGAGAGTGTGTGTCGCCATGAACCCCCCCATGCCGGAATTCTCGAGGGTTTTTTAATGGGTCTGCTTTTTCTTTATCGAATATCCCTTGGGTAATAATACAAAAAGCTCCCCTTGCTGCTTCATCAGACCCGCCATTTTTTCAGCTTCGTCTCCTCGGCCCCAAAAAACATCAGCGCGAATATGGCCTTTGATGGCGCCACCGGTGTCCTGCGCCAGCATGAGCTTGTTGAGCGGCGACTGTTGTGCGTTCGGCAGTGTGGTCTGCAACCATACCGGTGCGCCTAAAGGAATCACATTACGGTCTACCGCAATACTGCGTTCGGGTGTCAGTGTTACGTTGAGAGAGCCAACCGGCCCGTCTGCCTGGGCGTCTTTTAGTTCGAAAAATACATAACTCGGGTTCTTCGACAGAACCTCGTTCATTCGGGTTGGGTTCGACTTTAACCATTCCTTGATTGTAAACAGCGTGACCTCTTCTTTATCCAGCTCCCCCATTTGAATCAAAACCCTGCCTATGGATTGATAAGGGTGGCCATTTTGCCCGGCATAGCCCACCGCTACCGTGGAACCGTCCGTGAGCTGAATTCGCCCTGAACCCTGGACATGCAGGAAAAACTGGTCCACTAAACTGTTCACCCACAAAATCTCCATGCCCTGGAGCAAATCTTGATCGTCATCCAGTCGCGCGCGATCGTAGTAAGGCACTACTTTGTTTCCATCGAGCTTTCCACGCAAACGGAGGTCCTTCAGCTGCGGATAAATACGACCAAGATCAATAATCAATAAATCCTTTGGAACACCATATAGCGGATATCGGAATTCCTCAGACTGATCCCAACTACCTTTTAACAAAGGCTCGTAGTAGCCTGTAATCAATCCCTGGGTTACACCACCCTCCGCATAGACTGGCCGAACGTCGAAATTTGATTCAAAGAATTCTCTAACTTCAGCGTCGCTCAGGTCCCCGCGGCTTTTTGCGAGGAGGCAGACTCCTTGCCATTGTTCGTGTTTGAGTTTTTGGCAGCTCTTGAGAAAACCGTCCCACACGTCACTTTGATTGTCCGATGCCCACTTCTGAAGACTTGACCATTCAATCGGGTCACCTATACCAGGCGGTCGCGTTGTACACGCGCTCACCATTAATGCACAGAATATGAAAATCGACAGGGCTTTATACATGGCTAGATTGTATCTTAAATTTCTATTGATTAGTTATGGCTTGCAGCTTCGAAATCCGCTGAATATATTCCAGCGATGCGGTTCGAAGAAATTGCGATAAGTGCCATGCAGCATGCGGCTGCGGCTGGTCCAGGCACCGCCACGCAGCACTTTGGTATTGCCGAATAGCATGGTTGAGTATTCGGTATAAGCATCGGCTGAAAAATCAGGGTAGGGCTGAAACGTATCGCTGGTCCACTCCCAGACATTTCCGAGCATTTGTCGGCAGCCAAAGGCACTGTCACCACTGGCATGTGCAGCGACATCGACGCAACCGAGTGCCCGCCCGTCCAGATTGCTTTGATCGTCGGCAGGATAGCGGTCACCCCAGGGGTATCGACGTTTACTCGAGGATAGATTGCCATCGTCATCCGCTTCGCCCAGTGCGGCGACTTCCCATTCAATTTCGGTGGGTAAGCGTAATCCCGCCCAACGGCAATAAGCATTGGCTTCGTACCAGGTGATATGAATGACGGGTTCGTTAGCCGGTAGCGCCAAGGTTTGATCGAAGCGTCGCATTAACCATGGGCCATCACCATGGTTGATCCAGTAGCCAGGGTGGCGGGCCTTATTTTCCGTCTTCCACTTCAATCCGTCCTCACACCAGTACCCATTGTTCTGATAACCATCGGCGGCAATAAATTCGGCGAATTCTGCATTGGTGACCGGGGCTTTTGCGATAGAAAAGGGTTTGACTTCAACTTCGTGAGCCAACTTTTCATTGTCGAACATGAAGGCTGCATCGGCTTCCGCGCCGAGTCGGAATCTGCCGCCGGGTATATCGACGAACCCCGCATACGCACCGGCTGAGCGAAGCCTGCCAGCATCAATTGTGTTAGCGAAGTTGGGTGTTGGATACGCCAGCGACTGCCGCGCCCAGATGAAGGCCTCGGTGTGCATGTCTTCATGAAATACGCCGAACTGGTAGATGAAGCTATCGGTCTCGCTGGCGAGCCCGTCGGGCAGTCTTGCGGCAAGTTTATCAACTAGTTTATCAAAGACGCCTTGCATATAAGCTTTTGTATCGGCAAGGCTCAACAAGGGTAAATCCCAGCGATCATCGTGGGCGACGTTGATAGAATCATAGAGGGCGTCGGCCCTGTCGTTGCCGAGTATGCTTTCTTCGCCATAGAGCTCACGCAGAATAAAATATTCATAAAAATAGGCGACATGACCGATTTCCCAGCGCAGGGGATTTACCGTGCCCATTCTTGGGCCCATGAGTTGCTCGGCGGTGAGACCGTCAACCAGTTCATAGGTACGCCGTCTTGCATCCTGCAGCATGGCGATCAATTTTGTGTTACTAATAGCTTTAGTCATTGCCTCATTCTACATCCCCTGTATGAAAATTCATCTGGC
>JBLHKV010000247.1:0-5762 GCA_047618115.1 Halieaceae bacterium
GCCTTCACATGCAGGTGCTGGGCTGGCCCATACTGAATGATAAATACTACCCGCAATTACAGCCCCTATCAGAAGATAACTATTCAGCACCATTGCAGTTACTGGCAAAGGAGCTTCGGTTTATTGACCCAGTGACTCAACATTCAAGGCGCTTTAGTTATGACAGCAACTTAGCGATGAAATGAGGTGAAACTACGCTAGCGGCAGGTACCAGGCAACCGCCCTTCTCTACTAGTCGTGCACTTCGAGAAGATCAATAATAAATATCAGCGTTTCGTTGCGCTTGATGATGGGTGGCGCCCCATCACGGCCATAGGCCAGCCGCGATGGCACAAATAACACGATGCGTCCTCCCTCGCCAATAAACTGCAGCCCCTCCTTCCAGCCCTTGATCGCCTTCCGTAGGCTCAAGACCGATGGCTCGTCATTGAATGTACTGTCAAATACTGAATTATCGACATGTTTGCCCTGATAATTTATGGTTACCTGGCTGCGGTTTGTGGGTCTTTTACTATTTCCCGGCTCCAGAATCTTGTACTGCAGACCCGACTTCGTAATAGCGACCCCTTCCACCTGTTGGTTCTTTTCAAGAAAGGCACGGCCCTTTTCAGCGAGGCTAAGTTCCGCCAGTGCCGGCGAGGACAACGTAGCGAGCAGCAAAAGAACGATATAGTATTTCATGGTGGCGATAGTAACAGTATTGTTCCGAGGACCAAGGCTACACTGTATGCGAATGTTGCTGCTGTAATCTTGGCACATAATCATCCCAGCGGTCAGCCTGAACCCAGCAGCACAGATATGCGCACCACGAAACTAACCAGCCAACAATGAGGAACACTATGAACAAGCAGGTCGACTTAACACTAAGCAAGGAAACAAAAGGCACTTTTGTGTACGCAGCGATTGAAGAGAACTCCCTTATCAGCAACCTGTACCTTAAGAAATCCCAGATGCCAGCAGAGGCGCCGAAGAGAATTACCGTCACTGTGGCGTTTGAATAAAGCAGTCCGGAGTGTGCCCCGCGCAACAAAGTGTAATAACCGAGGTGCTCAAATGTTACAGCATCTACCCTACCCTGGTGAATTACATTCAATATCGACCTAGTGAGGGTGCGGGATGTTATGGGCCTCAAGGGGCATCGAGTCGTACTAACACAGGGCACTTTCAATACATGACCTGTTACACTGCATGGTATCTAACGTAGTTTCTTATCGGGATGTCACACGGAGAAAATCATGAATAGAACGCACACTACTTCAGTCTCACTGCTGATAGCTATGCTGATAATGTGCAGCATTTCCATAAATGCTGCGGAAATACCAGATCCGGCGACGCCGCAGAAAGAAGCCATCGATAAAATGCATCACAAATTGCATGATGATCAGGCAACTTTTAAAGCAATAGAGACACGGGCGTTAAAAGAACTCAATGAGATGACCATTCGAGAAGATGTAAACATTAAAGAAGTGAATGCGAAAGTCGATGAATTGATGGCCGCCAAAACTCAAATAGTACGTCTTCGCTATAGTCACCTGATCGAAATGCGGACGATTCTGACTGATGAACAAAAAGTTGGTTACGACAAAGGCGTGTTGAAGCGGTCCGCGGTGAAATAGTTTGCTCTTAACCGTTTTTCGCAATAAACATTGCACCGTTGGATACGATGTAAGCTATTTGATAAAAAATATTTTTCGTATACTTCGGGCTGGCTTACATATAAAAATAACGGATTCTGACAAGATCGCAGTGGCTGGCTAATTGCAGCCCTCGACAAATTGAAACACCTCCAGCGCTTGTGCAGTGAGCTCGGGGAAGCACTGGTCGATGCCTGCCCAGTCTACTTTTCGAGCGGCATACTCTAGCTGTCGGCAAGTGTCGGCGAGCGTATTGGCGCCAATAGAGCCGCTCGAAGACTTAAGTTTGTGGGCCAGATCGCCCAGCTCATCGGAGTTGCGGGATTCGTAGGCCACTGCTAACGCCTCAAGTAATTCCGCCGTATGCTCAACGTATTTCGTCAGCAGGGTCTGGTGCAGCTCCGGGTTGTCGCCAACCATGTCTACCAATGTACCAAGGTCAATAACGAGACCAAGGTTTCGCAAATCTACGGCGTCTGTTCCGATCGGCATGACCGCCGTCGGGGTAGCCTGCTCCGACGTTTCGGACTGAACCGGTGGTTGGTCGGGTCGGGGTAACCACAAGTGTAACATCTCGCCAAGCTGCCTAAGTCCCGCTGGTTTGGGTAGGTAATCATCCATGCCTACGCTCAGACAGTGCTCCACCTCACCTTTCAGCACGTTGGCGGTGATCGCGATAACAGGAGTACGCCCCATATTCCCTCGATGCTCCTCCTGGCGGATCGCGCCAGTGGCTTCATACCCGTCCATTTCAGGCATGTGGCAATCCATTAGCACCAGGCCATAGCGACCACTTTGCCACTTCAAGTACCCTTCGCGCCCGTTTCCTGCAACCTCTACGGCGTACCCCAGCATGTTGAGCTGCTGGGTGATGACTTCCTGGTTGGTCAGGTTGTCTTCAACCAACAGGACCAGCCTGCCATCTGCAACCGCCTCCACAGTATCGGGTACAGAGGCACTACCAGGTTGCCGATCGGACTGGACCGCGGGCCCGAAGCTGCTCCGCCCGACCAACTGCGCAATACCGCGCATGAACTCTGACAGGAGGGCCGGTCGGCCGGGAATTACGCAGCAGTCCGCTCCCAGCATACCCAGTTTCGCAGACCGGTCACGCGTCAACAGCAGCTGGGGCGGCACGGCACCAGCTTCACGCAGGGAGGTGATAAGTGTAGTTTGCTCCAATCTGGAAAATTTTGAATCTATCAGCAGCACATCATAATCCCCGGGGATCGACAGCGCCGAGGCAACGGCCGCCGGTTCATAGATGAAATCCACCGTGGCGTCCGCGCGTTGCAGGTAGGGACCAATGGCTTCACTGGTAATCTCATCAGCGATCAGGCCGAGAATCCGCAGGCCGGACAAATCGGCAACATTGACCTCGCTCTGCGCCGGTGCTTCTGCCAGGGGTAGGGTCAAAGTAAAAGTCGAGCCCTCGCCAGGCACGCTTTCCGCCTCGAGGTCACCGCCCATCATCTGCGCCAGGTTTTTAGATATCACCAGGCCCAGCCCGGTGCCACCGAAGCGTCGTGAGGTCGATTTCTCGGCCTGGGAGAAGGGCTGATACAGGCTTGCCAGGGTGTCCGTATCCATACCGATACCGTTATCAATCACTCGGAAACGGAGCCAACCGTCACCAGCGGTCTCTGCACGCATATTCACCAACCCACTAGTGGCCGGTCCGCTACTGGTAAACTTGATCGCATTGCCCACCAAGTTGACCAAAATCTGACGCAGACGCCCCGGGTCGCCAAGTACGTCACTGGGTATTTGGGGATCGATGAACTGGATCAGCTCCACCTCATCCATATCAGCTATTGGCCTCAGCATCTCAGCCACGCTTTCCATCACCCGGACCACCGGAAAGGACCTGGACTCTACCTCCAGCTTGCCAGCCTCGATCTTGGAGAAATCAAGGATGTCATCAATCACCCGGAGCAGCGAGGAGCCGGAGTTTTTTATGGTCTCGAGCATGCTCCGTTCCTGTTTGCCCAGGTCCCGCTGTTCCAGCAACTCGCTCATGCCGATAATGCCGTTCATGGGGGTGCGGATTTCATGGCTCATGGTGGCCAAGAAATCCGACTTCGCGCGATTGGCCTGTTCGGCCTCCTCCCGGGCCCTGGCGAGTTCTACATTACTTTTTTTCCGTGATTGATTGAAGCGTAATATAACCAGTAATAACACGGCAAATATAATGGTGATAGTGAGTGCGGCCTGTATCAAATTACGCTGTCGTCCGATAGTACCTCGAAGTAGAGACATCTGTTTTCCCTGCCCCACCATTTCAGACTCTTGGGCCTCCAATATTTGGCTGTTTGTCGCAATCAGCCCACTTAGCGAAGCTACCTTTTCCTCTTTCTCCCTGAGAATTTCTTGTTTGCTATCCAGCTCATGCTGTTTTCCTACAAGCAAGCGTGCTGTATTTTCCAGATCACTGGCCAGTAGGTCGGCTTGCTTTTCCATTACTAAATGGAGTCGATGCGACTGATCTATCTGTTTGGTTTGTTGTTGAACAGTTTGTTCCAGCTGCAGGCTTTCTAGCTTCATCTTTAGCAAACTAGACTCTGTCTCACGAAAAAGTTGGGCGATGTCAATTTCACTGCCTCCCAACAGCAAGATATCCTTACTTGCTTGTAAACCTTCGAATAGGATATTGCTTCTATTAATTTCAAAAGACAGCGTCTCGTCGTTTTTATTAATCAAATTAATCATAAATTCCCGTCTTTCGTCGCTACCATCGGAAATTATCAGGGTGTTGCTACGACGCGTGGCGCTGGCGACCGCCTGAACACTAAAGCCGCCGTTATTGGTCACATAAACCAGGTGATATCCGGGCAACTGGTCCAGCTTGGTAATCGCGCGCACTGAAATATTTTTCCCCTGGTGAGTTACGCCAGAAAAATCGAGTTTTAATGCACTTAACAGACTCGAATCTTGACCGACCACTGCGATTCTAAACTCATCGATGCTGGCCTCATTACCCCACGTGATATGGTTTGACAACTGATAGATATAGGCACTTTTAATTTTATTTAGTGTTAAAGTCTGTGCCGCTACTGGCATGACCAGAACAACAAAGTAGCAAAGGAGAGTGGTGGAATACACGGCGTATGAATAGCTTGTGAACAAAGAAGGCAATCGACTTTTCAAGCTTTTGCTCTTTCTCACCTTAGTAACTCCAAGCAGTGCCGTAACGTAACGTGAGAAGAAAGAATATCCAAGGTCATAGTACGCTTCTCGTGATACTTTTGTCACCACGGTAATCCCCCCCATTTTTAACCGAAGTTAATGGTGGAAGGTTATGCGGCTAACGCCAATTTCTGAACCGGTGTTATGCCGCCAATGCCCATATTGGGTCGTTCGTGGTTGTGAGTCCAGAGCCATCGTGTCGCGTGCTCCTGCACTTCCGCAATACTTTCAAACAGGTACTGACTCAGCCAATCGTAAGGGACGGTGCGATTGTAGCGCTCCACATAAGCATTTTGCTGTGGATTGCCAGGCTGGATAAAACACAGCTCTATGCCATGCTTTTCAGCCCATGCTGCCAGTATTCCGGCCCGTTGTCGCACCGAATGCGATTGGGCTTACCCCTCCATTCAATCGTTTGATCCAGAGAGCGCTTAACCCGTTCCGCGGGCAATGAAAAATCGACATCAATGGTTAAGCCCTCTCGGTTAAAATCGTCTATGACATTGAATAGCCGATAACACCGGCCGTCAGCAAGCTGGTCGTGCATGAAGTCCATAGACCTACAGTCATTGATTTGAATCGGCACGGTAAGTGGTTCTGGCTTTTAACGCACTAACCGATTCTTAGGTTTGATACGAAAGTTGAGCTCCAATTCTTGGTATATTCGATAAACCCGTTTGTGGTTCCAGAGGTAGCCCTTTATATTGCAAAGATATAAAAAGCACAGCCCAACACCCCAGTTTCTTTGGTTGTTGGTCAAGCTGATCAGACAATCAGCAATCTTTTCATTCTCCCGACTCAGCGTGGGCTGATAGCGATAGCAGGTCTCGCTGACGACAAAAATAAAACAGGCTAACCTGATAGCCGGCTCATCATCGATGTATCCATACCTCCGTATTTACTGCGCCACTTATAGAACGTTGCCGAACTCATGCCATGCTC
>JBLHKV010000248.1:0-5747 GCA_047618115.1 Halieaceae bacterium
AACATTAGCTCAGGTGGTCAGGTTGGAAGCTGGAATACTTCCTATCAAAGTAAAAACGAGATCAGAAAGACCGCCGCAGAGCTTTCTGTGGAAATTCTGGTTGCTATGCGGGAGGGGAAAGGCCATCCGCGCCCAGAAGGTGGGCCGATAATTCCTACTGTCAATGAAATCGATCCTGTAGTGGTCCTGGTAGCAGAGGCTACTGCGGGAGGAATTAGCCTCAATTGGGAAGGTGTCAGTGGCCGTGATTACCTGGGCTACAACGTCTATCGCTCGGAATCGGCCGCCGGACCTTATGGTTTTTTGAATGATGCAGATGGCACCTACTTCTCTGATAAAACTACTGTACCGGGCACTACCTACTACTATCAGGTTGGAGAAGTCGATTTTGAAGGGCAGGAGCATCGCAGCAAGGTAACTGGTTCGGCCCTGGCCCTGGCCGCTCCGGTAAAAAGCACTGATCAAGATAGGCTGGATTCACCGTTGATATACGGCTTGTCAGAAGTAGTGGGAGGCGCTAGCTTGGAGTTTTTGCCGGCGCTCTCCGGCGAAAATCAGCAACTGGCCAGCTTTCGAATTTATCGAGCTAGCGACAAGGAGAATTGGGGGCAGATCGGCGAAGTACAGGTAGACAGGTCTGCCGCGGGTGGGGAAGCCCAATTGAAGTACACTTTTATCGACCGCAAACTCTCGCCGGGGGTCCAGCGTTTCAGTTACGCGGTTACCGCGGTTACCGGCGAAGGAGTTGAAAGCCAGTTGTCAGACGGTTTCGACTTTTCACCCACGATGGTGACTCCCGTAGAGCTGTCCAGACCGTTAGTTGGTATTAGCGCTTCAGACACGCTCGATACCACACCGTCAGAGCCTGCACCGGAAATCAACGCACAACTTGAATGGCAAGCCGACGACACAGATCTGCTAGACGTGGCGTCGCCGCTCGAGGAGGCTTCGTTAAATGCTGTCGATACTCAACCATCAGAGCCTGCAACCAAAATCAACGCACAAATTGAATGGCAAACTGACGACACAGATTTGGAAGATGTGGCTTCGCCACTCGAGCAGGCTTCATTGGAGGCAGTGGTCGCCGATAGCGGAGAAATTACAGATGTGATGCCACCGGCCATTGGATCAATCCAAACAAGTAGTCTTGTGATTGGTGGTTTGATGGCCGCCGACCAAAAATTATTGCGTGAGGGTAAATTATTGTGGAGTCCCGCCGAGGCGGGAGAGGGCTATCGTGTCTATCGCAGGTTAGTCGGAGGTGAGTGGGCACAGCTAGAGCAGATTTTTGGCCTGCTGAACACGGTTTATGCGGATAGAGATGGCCTTGAGGATGGTAGGGACTACGAGTATAGCTATTCTGTTTTTGATAGTGCTACAGAGTCCGCGAAGTCACAGCCAGTTACTATAACCATGAAAGGCGTGCCCTTGGCTCCCACTGGTTTCAAGGCAAAATCTGGGCTCGCGAAACGCGTTGAGCTGAGTTGGGATGGGATAGACGATGCCGATATAGTCGGCTATTCGGTCTACCGGGCCGATTTTACTGAAACGAATAAGAGATTTAACGTTGAATTTTTAGAGGATGTAGCGGGGGCTCAAACTGTTACCTTCATCGACGCTGGTAGCGAATTATTTCCCATAAAAGACGGTGGCCGTTATTTCTATGCTGTAGCCGCACGGAATACTTTTGATGCGATTGGCAAGCTCTCGCCGGCAATTAGAGCTCAGACAAAGCCCAGTCCGCGCCGCATAGAGTCTATCAATGTGGCTCAGGAAGAAGGTAGGGTTGTCATTAGTTGGAGCTATCAGTCTGAGGACGTCGCTAAATTTCTCGTGTCACGACGCGTCGCGGGGCAATCGTGGCAAACACTGGGTAATGTCGATGCTACCGAACGAAGGTATGTAGATATCATCCCTGGGCAAGCACCGCCTGCAGATTATCGAATTGTAGTGATGGATAGCACTGGGCTGACCAGCGAACCCACGGAAACCAACTGATGAGGCTGGCTACGATATTGATAGTGCTGCTCTTATGCTGTCCTGTGGCTTCATACTCGGCAGGTATGGGGACGCAGTCGCTACTGCGCAGTGAAGAATTTGTGCGACTCAAGGATCTGTACCAGAAGTGTGTACTGGCGAAAGGCTCGCAAATGATGAATGCGTTTGGATTTCAAACCGCGGTAGAATACGCTCCAATAGCTTGCAAACGTGACCTGCTAAAAATTAAACGAATGATGCTCGATAGCGCTTTCAAAAGAGACGTAATGGATGGCTTGATGGCCTCTATTGCAGAAGGCGTGGAGATAGATTTGGTAATAGCTTTACTACAGGAGAAAACAGGGAAATGAATAGCATGCGTATGAATGTTGTGATTGTATTATTGGTGGCGAGCTCGGCCGCTTTTTCCCAGGACGGTATGCTCAGCGTTACAGGCTTTGGTACCGTCGATCCGGGAGCTTTTGCGACCAAGTCACAGGGCCGCATGATGGCGTTGCGGGCAGCCCAGGTAGATGCGCAGCGTCAGTTGGCTGAAAATATTAAGGGTGTTGAACTTACCGGCGGCACCACGGTAGAGGAATACGAAGTGACCAGTGATTTGATTGCGACGCGGGTTAGAGGTTTGATCAGGGGCGCGTTCGTTCTCGAAAAGGAAGTGAATGAAGAAGCCAATACGCTCGTAGCTGAAGTGCAAATGGCGATTTGTCTCGATAATCGCGCCGATGTCTGTAAAGAGCGCGAAACTTTGCAGAATATTATCGATAAGGTGCAGTAGTTATATGCATAAAATCTCTCTGCTCGGTATCCCTGTATTGCTGTTTAGCCAGCTAGCCTGGTCTCAGCAAAGCGATAGCTTCGACGATTTCGACAAAATGCTAGATCAGCGTTTTGAAGATGTGGATTCGGTGATCAATGCACGCTACGAAGCTGTCGAGCTAGCGGTCGACAGAGCCTTCCAGGGCCTCACGAAAAAGATAGAGGTACACTGGGGGGAGGATACTCGCTTACCCTCAAAAACCGAGTGGGTGACTTATAGTCGCGACATGGGCTCGCGAGTGGCATTGGATTTTTCCAAGTCGGAGATGGTAATAGAGACAGTATTGGGTCCGGCGACGGACATGAAGAAAGAGTTTGCCAAGATTGAGGAGTTTGCTAAAAAGCTGATGTCTGCCAGTCCTCAGCAATTGAACGAAGAGGATAGCCTGGCCAAAGAAATTAAACTGGAGCTGCAGGAAAGCAATGTAGAGATCGATGTCGAAACCGTTCCGGTTGTTAGTAAAACTGTTCCGACGGTTAGCGAAACAGTTGACGAGGTAGAAACTGTGTTGGCCGTCGTGCTTCCCGTTGCCGCCATAGAAGAATCCTTGCAGGAGCTTGTCGAGCAGAGCGAAGTTATTTTGGAGCAACCCCTCGATACGGTGACCAGCATTGGTGGAAAGGCCGGAGAGCCGACAGGTTCGGTAAAAGTTCTGGAAGAAAATGGCATAAAAAAATTACAGATTAGTTTTCCCTTTGTGAGTAACGCGCAGAAGAAAATTATGGAAAAGCATATGGATGTGATCCGTAAATATGCAAGTGAGTACGACATTCCCGTGTCGGTGGTGCTGGCCATCATCGAAACTGAGTCCAGCTTTAATCCTCGAGCTGTATCGCCGGTACCAGCCTTTGGCTTGATGCAACTCGTGCCGAGAACGGCCGGGATCGACGCGTATAACAAAGTTTATGGCGAAAAAAAGGTGGTCGCACCAGAATATCTATTCAATGAGGCTCAGAACATTGAGCTCGGTGCTGCCTACTTGAATGTGGTGCGGGATAGCTATTTCCGGCGGGTCAAGAATCCATATAGTCGCTTTTATTGTACCGTTGCGGCTTACAACACCGGCATTGGCAACGTGGCGAAGACCTTCACCGGTGGTACCAGCCTCACGGCTGCCGCTCGCAAAATTAACACGATGAACGAGCAAGAGGTCTACGATCACTTGTTGGAAAATCTGCCGGCCGAGGAAACCCGAAACTACTTGCGCAAGATCGTGAAGCGTGTAGAAAACTACAAACATCTGGATATGGGGTGAGAGAGATGAATACGAAGAATTTGGTGCTGTTATTGTTATTGTTGCCATTGACGGCGTTCGCCAAGGATGTAGTAACCGAGGGTTCTGGGGGAGGCATCAACTGGACTCAAGGCTACATCTGGGCCGATGGCTACGGTGTGGCTCCCGACGACGCACCGGAGCGTAAAAAACGGCTGCTCGCCAGACGTGCGGCGCAGGTCGACGCGTATCGGAATCTCGGGGAGTTTGTCGAGGGTGTAAGGGTCAGTTCGGAATCCGTCGTGCAGGACCTGGTGTTGGCCAGCGACACGATCAGAACCAAAATTACTACGGTAGTGAAAGGTGCAATTATGACCAAGGATCACTACCAGAATGAGGTTGCCCAGGTGCGACTGCAAATCCCCTTTGATGGGCCCTTCTCATCAGCCGTCAATCCTGGGGCGATTGGTAAATCGCAAACCACCAGCTTTATGGATTATCTGACTCCCGTGGAAGGTTTTGAGACGGTGGGCAATGCGCTAATCAATTATGTCGTGTCGCCCGCCTATGCAGCAGCTGAGGGCGGGGCACTAGTGAGGTCCAGCGCGGATCTGGATCTGGCGACCCGTTTGTTGCAGTTCGCAGTTGACCAGGAGCCATCATCCCTGATTGAACAGCTGCAGGCCGATACCAAGGCCTACAAAGAGTCAAATAAATACACCGGACTACTGATCGATGCCAGCGATGTTTCCGGCTTTCAATTGGCGACTATTCCACGTCTGCGCAACACCAATGGCGACGTCGTCTATCCCTCCGATGAACTTTTGGGTGACCAGCTTTCAGCCAAGCGTCCAGTTTCCTACGACTTTGATGTGGGCGATGCAATCAAAAATTTGCGGGTAGCAACGGTGCCGTATGTGATCAAGGCCAATTCGGTCTATAAATCTCGAAATTCTGATCTGGTGTTAAGTGATGCCGATGCAGAATTTATCAAAGGTAATGTACAGCTCAGAAATGCCATCACCAGGGCTGGCGTAATGATCGTGATCTCTGAATGAGATACGCTGTAATGCTGTGTTTGCTGCTGACGATGTTGTCGGGGACTGCGCTCGCGCAGGAAAAATCCGTAGGTTGGTACACAATTAAGGCAGAGCAACTAATTGATGGCGGTCAATTTGATGAGGCCATTGAACTGTTGAGGCAGGGGGTAAAACTCTACCCCAACGAAGATCACTTGAGGGTACTCTTCGGCGACGCGCTTTATCTATCTAAAGATATCGATGCCGCCGAACCGCAATACAGAACGGCGCTGCAGCTTAATCCGCAAAATACCAAGGCGCGAAACCTTGTCGAGGTTATCCGTCTTATCCGCGAGTATCAGGAGTCCCAGGGTCTGGCGCTGCTCAAGGCTGTGGCATCGGATAAAGCGGGGGAGCTGGTGGTTTTAGCGATGGGTTTTTTCCTGGGCAATATGCTTAGCGGTTTTGCCCAGGGCTTTCGCGAGCGAAGATTTACCAAGAAGAGCAAGCGCTTGTTCATGGTCGGCCAGTACGACGATTTTGCCGATATGCTCGAGATTCAATTGACCGAGAATAATTTGCGTCCGCTGCGGTCCAGCGTGAGCTTTATGCTGGAGCACAAGTCGGTGGAGGAGGGCTGCGAGATTTTGTCCAAATACGTTAATAGCGAGGAAAACCTCAACACCCTACTCAGGATGAT
>JBLHKV010000249.1:0-5736 GCA_047618115.1 Halieaceae bacterium
TAATCATCAGCTACGGTAGAGCCTACAACGATTCAACCCTCGTGTAACCTGCCAAAGCCCAAGATTATAACTTCAAGTATCTCGGCACCAACATCAAACTCAGCCCCAGCAGTATCATGACGACAACGTCCGAGACAAAGTAGGGATAGATCATCAACAGCAATCCTGTATATCGCGCAACGCGATGAGATTGCCGCCTACCGAACATAAAATAGCCAAAGCCAATGGAGCTAAAAACCAGGCCAACCAGAATCAGCGTGGTATTGATCATCGCCGATTCCCGAAATGCTTTTCTTCTCTCATGGGCCATGCTCTCCAGATCTACGGGATAGTCTCAACCCAGCCCTCTGAGTATAATCACCACCCGACTCAGCCACTACAACATCCAATGCGATTATATCTGGCCCCAATGGAGGGCGTAATAGACCATACAATGCGCGACCTGTTGACTCGCCAGGGCGGCGTAGACCGTTGTGTAACAGAATTTGTCCGCATCAATGACACGCTGCTGCCACCCCGAGTATTCTACCGCAAGTGCCCGGAATTACTTAGCGGTGGCAAGACACCATCAGGCACGCCGGTTTATGTACAATTACTCGGCGGTCAGCCGGAGCCAATGGCCGACAATGCAGCCAGGGCAGCAGAGTTGGGTGCACCCGGAATCGACATTAATTTTGGTTGCCCGGCCAAAACCGTAAATCGTAGCGACGGAGGTTCAATACTACTTCGCGAACCGAACCGTATACACAACATCGTCAGCGCCGTGCGGCTCGCCGTACCCAAGCACACGCCGGTGAGCGTCAAAATCCGCCTGGGTTACGAAGATCGGCTACTACTGAAAGACAATGTACAGGCGATCAGTGCCGCGGGTGCGAGCGAACTGGCGGTACACGCACGCACTAAGGTCGACGGCTACCGTGCTCCAGCTTATTGGGATGAAATCGCGCTGGTCAGAAACTGGACAAACATACCCCTTATCGCCAACGGTGAAATCTGGAGTCCCGCCGATGCAACTCGCTGCCGTGAGGTAAGCCACTGTGTCGACCTTATGTTAGGTCGGGGAATGTTGTGCCGACCAGACCTCGCCAGATTGATTCGAGCAAACGACCGTGGCGAGAACATGGAGCCACTATCGTGGCTGCAGGTAAGAGCACTGATTCAGGAGTACTTTGAGACCCTCGAAAACCACTATGAAGCCCGCTTCGTGGGCAACCCCATCAAGCAATGGCTGGCTTATCTCCGCAATTACTTTCCCCAGGCAGCCCAGCTGTTTGCCCAGATAAAACGGCTTCACGCACTGGAGGATATTCGCGAGGCGCTAGCGCCTGGCGAGTGCGAGCGTCGAGAGGTCGCCTGAAAACCCGGCGAATGCCAGACACTCAGATAGCAGTGGTTTCGATATGCTCCATTCGCTCTGGCTTCTGATTGGCCGTCATCAGACAGCCTACAACAATAAGAACTGTGCCCAGCAGCGTGGCTGTCGTAATCTCCTCGCCAAAAACCAGCCACCCAAACAGCGCCGCCCAAACAAATGCCGTGTACTCAACCGGAATCAGAATCCTCGCCTCTGCTCTCGCGTAAGCCCAGGAAAGCAGTAGCGATGAAACAACAGCGAGTGCAGCACTGGCGATCAGATAAGGTAGCAGCTCCGAACCTGGTGTAACTGCCAAAAGCGGGAAGAACAAAAGATAGACTGTGACCACAGTCGCATTTTGAAAAAACACAATCTCCACTGGCTTCGCGACCACCGCCTGTCGCCGCTGTAGAATCAGGTTGTAGGCATAAAGCAGCGCAGAGAGCAAAATAGCGGCAATTCCCCTGCCGATAGCTTCGCTGTATTCACCCCCCAATTTACCCCCAATTATCACCACAGCTCCAGCCAATCCTATAACGGATGCCCACACGGCCTTGCTTCCGACACTTTCTTTGAGAAAGACCGCCGCAAGATACAAAGCAAGAAGCGGCGCAATAAATGACAGACCAACGGCTTCGGCCAGCGGCACATATATAAGCCCCCAAAAGAACAGAAATGCCATAGCGGAAGTCACTACACCGCGCCATACATGCAAGCGGAAAACCGATTTTTCCGGCCAGCGCCCTCGGCTCCATAGAAATAACACGGTTGCGATTATTAGCGCCAACAGAGTCCGCCAGAGCATCGCGTTATAGGCGCCGATTTCAATGGCGAGCAGTTTCATCAGCACATCCATGCCGGCAAAAGTAGCTATGCCCAATGTTGCCACTGACAAGGGCAAAGCGGGGCCTAATGGAGGGTGTGACATAGGGAGGTGGATTCCAGTCAGACAGCCGGGTACTTTATCCGCTGAGGATACAATTAGTCGAGTGTTTAACGACAATCAAAAACTTCAAACACAGTTGCAATTCTCCACTAAACTGGGGGCCTATTAACCCAAGGACATAGATCATGACACTCCGCAAACGAACAGCCCTTTCTCTGCCTGCACCGAGCGGCACGGTAGCCGACACCCTCGCCATGGCAAAACAAGCCGAAGCGATGGGTTATGACGATGTCTGGCTGGCTGATGCCGGAGGGTTGGACGCGCTGACCCTGGTTCCCATGATTCTGGGCAATACCGAGAAACTGCGGGTCGGAATTGCAGTGGTACCAGTCTACACCCGTACACCAGGTGTTCTGGCATCTACCCTATCGGTGATCTGCCAGACCTGGCCGGGGCGCTTTATTCCGGGGCTCGGAACGTCCAGCCACACCATCGTTGAAAACTGGCACGGCCTCAAATTTGAAAAGCCCCTCACCAGAATGACTGAAACAGTGAGTCTTTTGCGCAGCATGCTGGCGGGCGAAAAAACCGCCTTCGCGGGAAAGACACTCAGTAGCCGGGGCTACCGTCAGTTGCCCGTTGAGAACGTCCCGATCTACCTCGCCGCATTGAGGCCGAAAATGATCGAGCGCGCCGCGGCGATCGGCGACGGCGTTATTTTGAACCTATTTCCACGTTCAGCGCTGCCCAGAATAATGGAGCACGTCGCAGCTGGAGCAGAACAAGCCGGCAAGGATCCGGCAACTGTAGAGGTTGTGTGCCGGCACATGATGGTCGTCAGTGAAGACAAGGCCGCGGGAAGAGCGGCGTTTCGCGGCGCTTTCTCCAGCTACTATTCCACTCCCGTGTATAACAAATTTCTGGCCTGGGCAGGATATGAAGATGCCGCACGAGAGATCCGAGAGGGCTGGGCCGCCAAGGATCGAGAGCGCACGGCGGCCGCACTACCGGATGAGTTGGTAGATGAAATTGGTCTTATCGGAACCGAATCCGAGTGTCAGCAATTAATACGCGACTACGCCACAGGCGGGATTCACACTCACATCGTGTCCTGCATATATCCAACCCCAGAGGTTTTTAAGTCCACCGCCCAGGTACTTGCCGCTGATCGATTCAAGTTCTAACAGGGCTACAGGCATTGTGGTCGGCGAATTATCGAGTATTATTCACTGACAGGAGGTCCCTATTGCTGGAAACATGTAGCGCTGGTGTAGCCGGCCAAGCCCACACAAAGCGACTGATCGCTGCCTGCCTCTGTTCCGCTTTGCTGGCAGGCCAATCAGCTGTACTCGCCCAGAACCCGGAGGAAACTTCGAGCAGCGAAGAGCGAGCGGTTATTGCCGTGGAAAACCAGCCGATCGAACCAACTTGGATCGACACCTCTCACGCCTATGCCAGCGATCAGGCCCAGGCCCTTACCGAGTGGATGGACGACTTCTTCGGGGACCAGGAATACAATCTGGAACAGGCCAAATCTCATCTGCGCATCGAGCTAATTGATGATTGGGAAAGCCAGGACGGGCACGACATGAAGATCCGGCTCCGCGGCAAAATGCAGTTACCCAAGATATCCAAACGATTGGACCTGGTGTTTAGCGGTGAACAGTCCGATTTAGATGATGAAACCGATCGCCAACTAGATCATACAGTGGGACTTCAGTACAAGCTGAACGAAGGCGTTGGCTCGAGATGGGATCTTACCCTGGGCTATGCCTCTGGCAACCTGCGGCCAGGCCTGAAGTTTCGCGCCGAGGGGTCCATCGACTCCCGTAACAGCTATCGGTTTATTGAAAGAATTCAATATGAGGATGACAAGGGCCCGTTCTCCACCAGCCAGTTCGACCTCAATCACTCCTTGGATGAAAACAACATTGTTCGATGGGGAAGCCGAGCGCTTTGGGGTAAATATTCCGAGGGTGTTGAATGGCGAACCGGCGTAACCCTTCGCAACAGATACAACCCCCAGGCACAACGCCCAGTTGTACTGGGCTATAGCGCCTCGGTCAGCGGGGCTACGAGGCCTAACAACCACATCAAAAACTACCGCTTAGGCGTTAAATGGCGGCGCCAGATATTAAGAAATTTTCTCTATCTGGAACTCGAACCTGCCTACAACTACCGGAAGAAAAATATTGAGGATAACCGCGAGGGCGTCTTCAGTTTTGACATCAAGCTAGAAATTGCACTGGAACGTGATCTGCGCCGCAAAGAGCATAAATCGCCTTAAAGATTAGCGGTTCGCTCTCACCATCACTACCAATATCGCTCTCGGAGATAGCGGGCCACCCCGTCCTCGTCATGATGTCCGATAACGGCCGTGGCAGCCTCTTTGATGGCGGTGTTGGCGTTGGCTGTCGCGTAGCTCTCATCGGCCGCGGCAAACATGCTCAGGTCATTATCACTATCGCCAAAACAGATCACACGACTGGCTCCGACATGCGCCTTTAAGGAGGCCATGGCTGCCCCCTTACTGGCATCGCTATGGTGTATATCAACCCATCTATACTGTGCACCCTCCAACGCACTGCCGGCATAAGCAACCAAGTGTGGCTCACTCAAAACCAACTCCTCCACAATGGCAACCGTGCCGGGCGCTCCAAGAGAGCTGATGTTGGTGATATCTGCCTCAGCTGGCAACTGATCGATGGGTAACACCGTCACCGCGTCACTGGCGCCAAAGTGTTTCGCAAGACGCACTTCTGTCTCGTTGCACAAAGCTGTGTGATAGACGCCGTGGCGATTCCCGGGCTCGAGAGTAAAAACAAACGGCGTGAGCTGATGTTCCAGCATAGCCTCCAAAACTCGCCGGATTTCGTCCAGCGACAAGTAGTTCTGTAGCAGATATTGATCACTGTTCGGGTCCCAAATCATCACCCCATTTTTAAAAATATGGGGCAACCTGAACTCGTGACCCTCCAGAAGATCGCGGGCGGTATGCAGGGTCCGGCCGGTGGCCACGGTATAGGCAATATTCAGCTCAGAAAGCTTGCGCAGAGTATCGCGGGTAAAGACGGTAATCTCGCTGCGTTTATTCAGCAGCGTGCCATCCAGATCAAACAGTATCAAATCCATTCGACGAATCATGTCACTTTATTTGAAATCAGTACAGCGGATACCACCATTGTGATAATCGTGACGCCGCCTTATCATGGCGATCGGCACAGAACAGCACCCCGACGTACAGTCCGCGACACACCGAGATAAAGGTATCTCAATGCTGGGAACGTTCGCCATAATTCTGTATCGGCTGCATCATCCATGCCGGCACTAACACTTTTGGGTAATTCACCACAATGAAATCGGCAAAACCACTTCTTCAAATAACCGCCTACTATGCCATTACGGTTTCCGTTATCTATGGCCTGGTACATCTCTTTCCGGCGATTGGCCCCTATCTGCCCTTTGGCGGCAATGAGATTACGGCTTCTGGCATGGA
>JBLHKV010000250.1:0-5692 GCA_047618115.1 Halieaceae bacterium
AAGTAAACTGTCCCTAAAATTCTGTCCCTAAAATTACAATACGGTGTAACCCGCGTCTCCCGGTACAAAGTCCAGCCATTGATTAATACATTGTGGCGCCTCGCCTCGGGAGTGGCTAACATAGAGTATTTGCGTATCGGAGTGGTTGGCAATGTGATCGGCGGCCTGCAGAATCAAGCGCCGATGAAAACTGTCGAGGCCCAGGCAGGGCTCGTCGAGAATTAAAATAGCGGGGGACTTCACCATCGCTCTGACCAGTAACACCATGCGCTGAAGCCCGAAGGACAAGTCGTCGAAGGGGGCGGTTTCAAGTTCGGGGATTCCCAGCGAAGCCAGCCATTGGCGTGCTGTGCTGCGCTGTTGATCGCCCCAGTCATCGTATAGTCCAATGGTGTCGAAAAATCCGGACACCACCACCTCGATAACCTTCATTCCACGGACGTGATTCAGTTGCATTTGGGTATCGATACTGCCAAATTTTTGTTTGATGTCCCAGACACTCTCGCCGCTGCCGCGTAGTTGACCAAACAGCGTTATATTTTGACCGTAGGCTTTGTGATTGTCGCCGTTGATCAGGCTTAGCAGGGTCGTTTTTCCGCAGCCATTGGGGCCGGCGATGGCGCAGTGCTGGTTTGCATCCAGAGTCCAGTCAACTCTGTCGAGCACCTGGTTTTCGCCGTAGCTGACCGATACATTGCGCAGCACCACGCGTGCCGCGGTAGGTTCCAGTTGGTAGGGTCGCTCGGCGGGTGGCGGCAACGCTCTCATGGGAGGCAGGGGTGGCTCCAGTAGCGCCTGGACTTGTGGGTTCTCAGTCATCGCCTGACGGCTGCCGCTTGCCAGGATAGATCCATCGTCCATTACCAGCACGTGGCTTACTGCCGGCGGCAATTCTCGAAGGTCGCGACATAGCATGAGAACCGGCATGTCAGAGTGCAGCAAGGTGTCGATCATCGCCATGAGTTCGCGCTGGCTGGCGCGATCCAGGCCATCCAGTGGGCTGTCGAGAACCAGCAGTTTCGGTCTCGCCACCAGCGCGCGCAGCAGCAGTATCTTGCGGATCTCGCCGGTGGATGTGTAGCGGATCCCACGCCCGAGAATGTGCGCCATGTTCAGCTGCGCCACCCACTGATCAAATTCAGCAGGTGGCGCGGCACCCTGCAAGATGGCGTCGCGCGCCAGGGTACCGATATCAAAGGCCGAGGCGCTGGTTTCCGAGTCGTCAAAACGTCGGTCGTGGTCTTGTAGCAGCTTTTGTTCTTCAAAACTGACGTAGGAGATATCGCGCGGATGGATAGCGGCGCCATAGCTGATATTACCGCTGGCCGGCGGCAGTTGCCCACTCAACAGTCGCGCCAGCGTGGTTTTGCCGGCGCCGTTGGGGCCCAACAGAGCCCACTGCTGGCCCGCCTGCCACTGCCATTCGATATGGTGTAGGGTTTGGCGAGCGCGGTAACTGAAGCAGATATCGTGTATGGTCAGGATGGTCATTTTTTGGCAATCTTCTTATTGGAATTGAACGATGGAGTTGAACGCGTGATTGTACGGGTCGAACAATCCCTGGCGGCATACAGACCCAAACGCTCGTTGTTGAGACCCCTGGCGCGGCGCTCCGCGGTGGCGCTTATTCTACAGCAGCGTGAGGGGCAACTACACGTGCTGATGATTCAGCGGGCCGATCGGGAGGGCGATCCGTGGTCGGGGCAAATGGCCTTCCCCGGTGGCCATCTGGAGGCCGTGGACCGCCACGGTCGCGATGCTGCCGTGCGCGAAACAGAGGAGGAGATTGGCCTGACTCTCGACCAGGCCAGCCCCTGTATTGGTAGGCTCTCGGACATCATGGCGCGACCGCGTTTGGTGAAGCCGATGATTGTGTCGCCCTACGTCTTCCGCATAGATAAAGCCCCTCGCCTGGTGCTCAATTACGAGGTGGCCGACACTGTGTGGATTCCCATACCGTACTTTCAAAACAGCGCCAATCGGGAGGAAATGCAGTGGACCCATGGCAAGGTCTCAATGACGCTGCCCTGTTATTTGTATCGGGATTACCGGGTCTGGGGTCTGTCCCTGATGATGCTCGACGAGTTGCTCAAGGTGATGCCGGCAGTGGAATCTCTGCGCTGATCCGGTTCTTATGCGCAAGCAGAGCTTCGCAATGTTCCGGTATCCGCTGTTTGATGACCGCGGCGAAGTCGCAGAGTACCCGCAGATCGATATCTGCCTGGGTCAGCTTGGTTCCCACTAAATATTCCCGGTCCTGCAGTTGCCGGTCATACCGCTCGTAGAAGTGAGCCAGTTTCTTTTGCCCTCTGAGAATCAACTCGGGTATCTGCTCCAGATCCAAACTGCCGGGTAGGGCTCGATTGACGAAGGCCTTCGAGCCGTTGCGCAGTACCTCGGCTACGGCCTGAAAACCGGTATTGGCGATATTGTGCATGGCGCTGACGATCAGCGCCTGTTCCAGCCCCGAAGTTCCCAGCAGTGGGCGGCTGGGATAAAGAGACTCAAGATAGAAGCAGATGCCCACGACTTCGTTGAGTAGCGTGCCGTCGTCAAGCACCAGTGCCGGAATGGTAGACTCCGGATTTATGGCTTTGTAGGTCTCGCTGAACTGCTCAGCGGTCATCATATCGATCTGCTGGGTTTCCAGTTCCAGGTTTTTGTATTGTACAAATTGATTGACCCGTCGGGGGTTGGGTGGCATTGCCGAGGTGTATAGCTGCATCATAGTGTCTCGCTGTTAGCTAGTTGGATTGATAGGATTCTTCGCGAATAAAGCTGCGGGTATCCAGCATCATTTGTTTTATTAGGGGGTCTTCCTGGCTGGCCTCGAGCAGGACACTCGCGGGTACTTTTCCCTCGACGAAACTCACCACCAGATCAAAAATTACCGGTGTCATTTTTGGATTCATCTCCCAGCGAGTTCCTCCCGCCAGATTGCCCGTGACCAGATCTTCGGTCAGCGACAGCCAGTAGCCACCGCAACTGGATACGCTGTAGTCGCCGATGCGCCCGTAGCTTATGTTGGGTGTGTTTGGGTCGAAGCCACCGGGTTGGTTTTCCTCGATACGGTCCAGCGCCATCAGCCACCTGCTTCCGGGTGGAAATTGGTCGACCTTAGGTCGGCATAACTCGCCGGTTTTCGTCCAGATGCGGATATCCTCCAGAAACGCGCGACCGCGTAGAATCCGTTGTACACCAAGGTCGATATAATTTCCCCGGGAGGATAATACCTCGCCGCTGACCACCAGATCGGTACTGCCCTGCACCTGGGTAAAAGGACCATTCCATAAACATTCGCAGCTATGCGCCAGACCCGGGAGCAGCAGACTCGCCATCATCCCCAGGCTGCAGGCATAGAGGCGTTGTTTAGTCGCGTAAATAATGGGCCGCTTCCCTGGCAAAATAGGTCAAAATTGCGTCCGCCCCAGCGCGTTTGAAGGCCAGTAAACTTTCCATTACAACTTGCTCCCGATCCAGCCAGCCCCGCTCGAATGCCGCCACGTGCATGGCGTATTCTCCACTCACCTGGTAGGCGAAGGTGGGAACTTTGAGCTCGTCTTTGACGCGACGCACTACATCCAGATAGGGCATGCCGGGCTTTACCATAATAATATCGGCGCCCTCGGCAAGGTCTAGCGCGCATTCGTGCAGAGCTTCGTCGCTGTTGGCCATGTTCATTTGATAGCTGTACTTATTGCCGCCCTTGATATTGCCTGCCGATCCCACCGCGTCGCGAAAGGGTCCGTAGTAACTCGAGGCATATTTTGCCGAGTACGCCAGTATCATAGTGTTGACATGGCCACGGGTTTCCAGTTCTCGGCGCACCGCGCCAATCCGGCCATCCATCATGTCCGAGGGCGCTACCATATCGGCGCCCGCCGCAGCGTGTGACGCCGCCTGCCGTACCAGGGCCTCGGTAGTGACGTCGTTGAGGACATAACCGTCGGCGTCGATGATGCCATCCTGTCCGTGTGTGGTGTAGGGATCCAGCGCCACGTCGGTGATGATGCCGATTTCCGGCACCGCCGCTTTGAGCGCTGCAACGGCACGTTGTACCAGACCGTCCGGGCTCCAGGCTTCCTCGGCGCGCAGCGACTTTTGCGCCGAGGTAACAACCGGGAACAGGGCGACGGCGGGTACGCCCAGAGCATAGAGTTCGCGGGCTTCGGTTATTAACAAATCGACACTCAGGCGCTCGACGCCGGGCATGGATGGAATGGGCTCACGCTGGTTCTGGCCTTCGAGCACAAACACTGGGAGGATCAGATCCGCCGCCGACAGCTGGTTTTCAGCGCAGAGACGGCGGGCAAATTCGCGGCTGCGAATCCGTCGCATGCGGGTATTGGGAAACTCGCCCCGAGTGCTTGTAAAGCTCATAGTTTCAATTCCCTACAGTGTTGCAAAAACAGCGGCGGCGCTGTCCAGAGTTTGATCGATATCGCTGTCGCTGTGAGCGCTCGACATAAAACCGGTTTCGTAGGCGGCGGGCGCCAGGTAGATACCCGCGTCCAGCATACCGTGGAAAAACCGGTTAAAGCGCTCGGTGTCACAGGCCATGACTTCCCCGTAGTTAGTTACCTGCGGGCTGTCGGTAAAAAACACGCCGAACATGCTGCCCACATGGTTTTGGGTCAGCGCAACGCCAGCGGCGGCAGCGCGTTCTACCAATCCCTCGGCCAGCTTTCGAGTGCGTTCGAACACGGGCTCGTAAAAACCTTCCGTGCTAATAATATCCAACGCAGCCAAGCCCGCTGCCATGGCCACAGGATTACCCGATAAGGTGCCGGCCTGGTAGACCGGACCTAGCGGGGCTATGTGTTCCATAATGTCTCGGCGACCGCCGAAAGCCCCAACTGGCATCCCGCCGCCAATGACTTTGCCGAGCGTCGTGAGATCAGGGGTGATGCCGTAATAGCCCTGAGCGCCACTTAAACCCAGCCGAAAGCCCGTCATAACCTCGTCCAGAATCAACAGCGCGCCGCTCTGTTCGCACACCTCTTTAAGGGTTTCCAAAAAGCCTGGCAGCGGCGGTACGCAGTTCATGTTGCCGGCGACCGGCTCGACGATAATGCAGGCTATTTGGTCGCCAATGGCGGCGAAGGTACTGGCGACCTGCTCTGCATCGTTGTAGTTCAGCGTGATGGTGTGATCTGCCAGAGCAGCCGGCACGCCGGGCGAGCTAGGCACACCCATGGTCAGCGCCCCCGATCCGGCCTTGACCAACAGGGAGTCGGAGTGACCGTGATAGCAGCCTTCAAATTTCACGATTTTGTCGCGGCCGGTTACTCCCCTGGCCAGACGAATCGCGCTCATAGTCGCCTCGGTGCCGGAGTTGACCATACGCACCATATCCATACCGGGCATGATGGCGCATATGCGGTCTGCCAGTTCGATTTCGATTTCCGTGGGCGTGCCAAAGCTAAGCCCGCGACTGGCTGTATCTATCACGGCTTTAAGTACATTGGGGTGGTTGTGGCCCATGATCATCGGGCCCCAGGACAACACGTAATCGATGAGGCGTCTGCCTTCGACATCAAACAGGTAGGCCCCCTCGCTACGTTCGACGAAAACCGGCGTACCACCCACCGCGCGAAAGGCGCGTACCGGTGAATTGACGCCGCCGGGAATGTGGATGCTGGCGGAGGCGAAGAGGGATTCGGAGGTAGGCATCAATGGACTCGCTGGGTTG
>JBLHKV010000251.1:0-5596 GCA_047618115.1 Halieaceae bacterium
TTTCCCGCACGGAAAAAAGGTGGGCGGGCTGGGATAAACCCAATAATTAGAAGAGTAAGATTTAACCAGTGAAAAGAAAACCAGATTTATTTTTTGTGCTGATAGTTGCGTTTGGGCTCGGCGTTGTCATTACCTTGTTGTTGCCCTTGAGTTCTACTGAGACATCCGCCGAGCCCGCGTCAGCGTTGCAGGCTGGTACCGTTCAGACTCGCTAAGCCGTTACGGAAACAACCGTAAGCCCGACGGTGTAACCACTGCGTCTAGCCGTACGTCCCATTCCTGAGCAGTCAGCCTCGATGTCAATTGAAAGTCGTGTGCCACACCCAATAAAAGCGGCCTGGACAGCGGTCGTCCCTGCTTGAATGCAAAACAGCGATCGTAAAACCCACCCCCCATACCGAGACGCCCGCCGTGTCTATCGAAGGCCACCAGTGGGACCAGAACCAGATCCAATCTATCGGCTTGAATGACTTGGTAGCATCCGCGGGGTTCAAGCAATCCGAAGCGATTTGTGCCGAGAGTCTGGCCCGGACGATGGCTGGCGAAAACCATGCTGCCAGCGTCGCCGCTAACTGGCAGGTAGCAATGGCCGCATTGCTGCAATAGCCTTGAGATCACCGCAGAGACGTCCAGCTCTCCGCCGCCTGCACAATAGGCGGCAACACTGTGGCTATTTCGAAACATAGAACTGGAAGCGATATGCCGATAGACGGCCTTTGCGGCAACGCGCTGGCGCCATGTGGACAGTGCACGCCTGCGCCGCTTTAATGCCCGGCGCGTGGCGATATTGATTTCTGCGGTGCTCATATTGAGTAGTGGTTCCCCTGCATACCGCTGGCAATCAGGCCCTTGAACCCAAAGGTTCAAGTTGGTGGTTTCCCCGATGTATCAGGCTTTCCGGCAAGCGGACATGCACACCAACATCAGATGGAAACCTCCGGTACAACATTTATCGGCTCGAGGACAATCAGCCTGGCAAATATGCGAGGGTACCGCGGGCAATTATAACCCAGTGGCTTGCGTAGTCGAGTCTTGATCTCTTGCGCGTTATGTTGTTAATGCCTGGCTGCTAGGTGATATCCAGCTGCCGGAACTGATAAAGGGCTTCATCAATTTTGCGGTTGAGCTGGCGCACTCCCTCGGGAGCCAGTGCTTCGCCGTCGTCGCTAGCCATAGAAGACTGTAGCAATTCGTGACTGATATTCAGCGCAGCCATTACCGCAATGCGCTCTACGCCAATGACTTTTCCGGTCTCGCGTATGCTGCGCATTTGCCGGTCAAGATAGTTTGCGGATTGAATCAACTCTTGTTCTTGTTCCCGGGGGCAGGCTACCTGATAGTCCTTTTCGAGAATGCTGACCGTCACTGTGTAGTTTGTACTCAAGTTTCGTGCTCCAGGGCTTTCAGTTTGCCAATCATCGCCTCTACTTTGGCCTTAGCCAGCTCGCTACGGTCGATCAGGATTTGGCGTTCCTGCTGCCACGATCCGGCGTCGCGCTTGAGGTCGCGATTTTCGCGATCGAGTTCGCCACATAGCGCTATCAATTCGTCAACTTTCTTGGCCAGGGCCTGGAACTGCCGGTCTTGCATGGAACACCGCGCGCAGGAAAATACAGGATGGCATACTATAGAGTGCTCCAAGGGGCGGGTCAATTGGCTAAAATCTCGCAATATCAATGACCTGCCACTGATTTCCACATTTTGGTGCAAGTAGGAGACGGGCTTGATAGCATGGCGCCGAACGTTTATCACACACGATGGCTCTCATAGTGATTAGGAAGGAATACAGATGTGGTTGATTTCGACACACTAGCCGACCTGTTGTTGAGCGCTTCCTTGCAGCGCTCGCCAGCGGAGTTGCACGGATGCCTTACCGGCCAAATATGTGTGGGCGCCGCACTGACACCCGACATTGCGCTGGCGCTACTCGCGGAGTCTTACCAAATCCAGGTCGGCGGAGAGGTAGGCCGCCAACTAACACAGCTGTATCAATCTGCCCAGTCGAGCCTGGAACAAGGCTTTGATTTTCAGTTGTTACTGCCAGATGCTGACGCCGAGTTGACAGAGCGGGTTTCGGAGCTGGGCTGCTGGTGCCAGAGCTTTCTCGACGGGTTTGCCCAGGCTTTTGCCCTGGGCGGTGGGCCAGGCCCCAATGCGAGCGATGTGGCTGAGTTGCGGGAGGTGCTGGAGGATTTCGCCGCTATCGCGCAGGCTGGGCTCGATGACTCCAGCGCTGGCAATGACTCAGAACAGGACTTCCTCGAACTAGAGGAATATGTGCGCTTGGCCGCGGTAAATGTCTACCTGGAGCTGTCTACTCCGGAGCCGATAGCTGAGGGCGGTGAGTCTGATGCCGCGATCGGGGGGCCGTCCGGACTATTTGGCGGTAAACTGCATCGATGAGCATTACCCGTCAGGAGTTTGCACGTCGCCGCCGCAATCTGATGGCGGAGTTTGAACCTAACAGCATCGCGATACTGCCCTCAGCATCGGAGAAAATTCGTAATGGTGATGTTGAGTACTCCTTTCGCCAGGACAGCGACTTTTTTTATGTCAGCGGTTTTGACGAGCCCGACGCGGTAATTGTCTTCCTACCGGGAAGGTCCCATGGAGAGTTCGTCATATTTTGTCGCGAGCGCGAAGCCGAAAAGGAACTATGGCTTGGCGAGATAGCAGGGCCGGAAAGGGTCTGCGCCAATTTTGATGCCGACGATGCCTTTCCAATTGGTGATATAGACGACATTTTGCCCGGGCTGATAGAGGGTCGAGATCGACTGTATTATGCAATGGGGCGTAACACCCGGTTTGATAAAAGAGTGATGGCCTGGGTGAACGGAATTCGACTCCAGGAGCGCAAGGGCGCGCATCCTCCCGGGGAGCTGCTCGACCTTGATCATATCTTGCATGATATGCGCTTATACAAAAGCGCTGCCGAACTCAAGCTAATGCGCGAGGCCGCTTCGATCTCTGCCCGGGCTCATACCCGGGCTATGAAAAGGTGCCAGCCAGGATTGATGGAATATCAGCTCGAGGCGGAGCTGGTGCACGAGTTTCTGGATAGTGGCTGTCGGTCGAGCGCGTACAGCTCGATTGTAGGAGGTGGTGCCAATGCCTGTGTTATGCACTATGTGGAGAATCGTGACCGGCTTAAGTCCGGCGACCTGGTGCTAATTGATGCCGGCTGTGAGCTGCATAAATATGCCGCGGATGTAACGCGGACGTTCCCCGTCAACGGTCGATTTTCAGTGGAGCAGGCTCAGCTTTACGAAATTGTGCACGATGCGTGGCGCGCTGCGGTCACCGAAGTGCGCCCCGGGAATCACTGGAACGAGCCGCACGATGCATCGGTGATGGTCATCACCGCAGGTCTCGTCGAGCTAGGGCTTTTGCAGGGAAATGTCGATGAGCTAATCGAACAGCGCGCGTACCAACCCTTTTACATGCACAAGGTTGGACACTGGCTGGGTATGGATGTCCACGACGTTGGAGACTACCGGGTCGGCGAGGAATGGCGTGTACTCGAACCATCGATGGTCATGACTATCGAGCCGGGCATCTACATATCGCCCGAGAACACTTCTGTAGCCAAAAAATGGCGTGGCATAGGGATTAGAATCGAGGACGACGTGGTGGTCACCAAGACCGGCTGTGAGATTCTCTCCGATGCGGTGCCCCGCTCTCGCGAGGCAATCGAGGCATTGATGGCGGCGTGAAAAACGTTGATTCGAATTATGATGTGGTTATTGCCGGGGGCGGTATGGTGGGCGCCAGTCTCGCCTTGCGCTTGGCGAAGTTGGGTGGTGAGACGCTACGAATCCTCCTGGTAGAGAGCTTTCCTTTGCCCGATCCAGCCAGCTCGGTCCTCTCTTACAGCCCCAGCTTCGACTCCCGGGCTACAGCACTTTCCTATAGTTCGAAGCTCATATACCAGAAGATGGGCGTATGGACTGAGCTGGCTCGCCACGCCTGCCCAATCTCGAGAATTCACGTCTCTGATCGGGGACGCTTTGGCAGCACCTTGCTTAATGCTGAAGACTACGGCTGGGATGCCCTGGGTCACGTTGTAGAGAATGCCTGGCTTGGTCGGGTGCTCATTGACCAGCTGCACACGCAGTCTTCGGTTGAGATGCTCAGCCCGATGTCGGTATCGAGCGTTGCTCCTTCTCATGGTGTCGATTTGACCGTCTCCAATGGTGATTTCGAGCAACAGATTCACTGTCAGTTACTGGTCGTCGCCGACGGCGCAAATTCCAGACTCAGGTCTGAGTTGGGCATGGATACCCAGACCACTGAGTATCGGCAAAGCGCCCTTATCGCGAATATCGGTTTGGCGCAGAGCCACGGCGGGATGGCCTTCGAGCGATTTACCAGCACCGGACCCATAGCCATGCTGCCTCTTCCTCCGGATGCTCAGCGGCAGCACCGTGCAGCGCTTGTGTGGACCGTGCCTGGAGATGCGCAAGAGGAGTTATTGGCTTTGCCCGATGCTGAATTTCTGCAGCGGCTGCAAAGCCAATTTGGCTACCGTCTCGGCAGATTGGTGCGAGTGGGCGAGCGCGGCAGTTATCCACTGAGTCTGGTTCGCGCTCGAGAGCAGGTTCGCTCAGGCGTGGTGGTAATGGGCAATGCAGCTCACTCCCTGCATCCGGTTGCCGGCCAAGGTTACAACCTGGCATTGCGCGATGTAGAGGCGCTTTGCCGAGTTCTGGGAGCGGGAATTGATAATGGTTGCGACATCGGCTCGCTAGAAGTGCTGGGGCGATACGCCACGCAACAAAACCTGGATCAGGAGCGCACTATTGGTTTCAGCGATCGTATCACCGGCGTGTTCAGTCACCCCGACCCCGTTGTGGGGGTGGCCAGAGACCTCGGCCTGGTCCTGCTCGATATAATGCCGGATCTTAAACAGCGGTTTGTGTCCTACGCTGCCGGGACGGCGGGATTTCCTTCCTACGGGGAGAGAGACCGTGAGACAGGCTGACTACGACATTGTTATCGTCGGCGCGGGTATGGCTGGGGCCAGCCTGGCGCTATGTCTACGTGGCAGCGGTTTGCGTATTGCGCTTATAGAAGGTCAGCCAATTGCCCAGTCCACCAAGGCGACAGTGGACGGTGTGCATGGCTACGATTCCAGAGTCAGTGCGATCACGCCCGCGTCACGAGACCTTTTCAAGCGGTTGGATGTTTGGCCACAAATTACAGCCGCTCGAAATTGTGCCTATCGACATATGGTTGTGTGGGATGGCGAGGGAACAGGCGGGCTGAATTTTCACAGCGACGACATGGGTCTTAACGAGCTTGGTTACATCATAGAGAACCGGTTGATTACCAGCGCCTTGCTGCATGCTGTGCGCGATGCTCCGGAAATCAAGCTGCTTAACCCGCTGATGCTGGACGCTCTGGTTTGTGAGGAAGATGTCGTGGTGATGGATGTGTCTGACGGCTCTCAAATCTGCGCGTCTTTGCTGGTCGGCGCCGATGGCGCGCTGTCGCGAGTGCGTACGCTGGCGGATTTCCACAGCAGGGAGTGGGATTATGGCCACCACGCGCTGGTTGCGACGGTGCAGCTGGACGAACCCCACGGGGATACCGCGTG
>JBLHKV010000252.1:0-5596 GCA_047618115.1 Halieaceae bacterium
TCCAGAGTTTTAATCTGCATGCCTTTTTCACGTAGCAGGTGGAGTAGGCCATTGATAGGTCTGCAGCCACAGGCCTGGTCGCCAACCAGGTTGCTGTGCAGTGCTTCTATTTTAAGGGTGGTGGCACCGTCCTTGCGACGGGCCTCGTCGTAGGGCAGGTGGTGGCTGAGATCTGAGCTGATGACGACCAGCGTATCCGGGCCGCCCCACTGCGAATCCAATACGGCGGCGACTTGCTCCGGAGATGCCTGCCCGACTACCAGCGGCAGCAGTGTGAATTCGCCGAGGCAGCGTTGCAAAAAGGGCAGGTGAACCTCGATGCTATGTTCGCCGCTGTCGTGGGCCTGGTCGAGGATACTCACTGCGGGGAGTTTCGATATCGCCGCAACACCGTTTTTGTCGATGGGAATCTTGCCCAGCGGCGACGCGTAGTGATCGGCGCTGGTCGTCGCAATGCCCTCGAAGGCGACACGGTGGGACGGGCCCAACAGCACGACTTTGCGGATCTGCTTCGCACCGTTTTTAATCCTCGCGTAGGCACTGGCGGCAATCGCCCCGGAGTAAACGTGGCCGGCGTGGGGCGCAATGACGGCCTTGGGACAGGGATCGTTGCAGGCCGCTGCCTCGAGAAAGCGGTCTACCTCCCGGGCCAGTTGGTGCGGATCTGCGCTGTAAAAACTTCCGGCGACGGCGGGGGCGCGAACTGTGCTCATCGGGTCTATCTCCAGCTGCAGATGGATTTAAGGGCTGCGCGTATTCTGCGCTTTGGAATTGGCGATGGAAAGTCCATACTTGCGCCATGCAAAACGAAGTCTTTTCCGAGGGCACAGTGTCCACCGCCTACTGGCACGATCTACCCGATGGTCGCATCCAGTGTGATCTTTGTCCCCGTGCCTGCAAATTGCGCGAGGGGCAGCAGGGTCTGTGTTTCGTGCGGGCGCGGCAGGATAATCAAATTGTGCTGACCACATACGGCCGCTCCAGTGGTTTTTGCGTCGACCCAATTGAGAAAAAGCCCCTGAATCACTTTTTACCCGGTACCCCGGTGTTGTCTTTCGGTACCGCCGGTTGCAACCTCGCCTGTAAATTCTGTCAGAACTGGGACATGAGTAAATCCCGGGAAATGGATACCCTCGCGGCAAGCGCGTCGCCGCAGATGCTGGCCGATGCCGCGCGACAAACTGGCTGCCGGAGCGTGGCCTTTACCTATAACGACCCCATTATTTTTCACGAGTACGCAATCGACGTCGCCGCTGCCTGCCGGGAGCAGGATATAAAATCTGTGGCGGTGACCGCCGGCTATGTGTGCGAGAAGCCACGCCGAGAGTTTTTTGCGGCCATGGATGCCGCCAATATCGATCTCAAGGCGTTTACGGAACAGTTCTACTGGGAGATTTGTGGAGCCCATTTGCAGGATGTGCTCGACACCATTTTATATGTGCACCGGGAGACCAACGTCTGGTTTGAGCTAACGACGCTATTGATTCCGGGCAAGAACGACTCCCGGGCCGAGCTCGAAGCCATGTGTAGCTGGGTAGTGGAAAATCTCGGGCCAGACATCCCCCACCACTTCTCCGCTTTTCATCCCGACTGGAAGATGCGCGATATTGGGCCCACCCCCAAAGATACCCTGACCATGGCGCGTGAAATTGCGCGAGCGGCGGGCATTCGCTACGCTTACACGGGCAACGTTCAGGATAGCCTGGGCGGTTCCACCTACTGCCACAACTGTGGAGAAACCGTCATCCAACGCGATCGCTACGTGTTGGGTGATTGGCGGCTGGATGGCGAAAGCCGCTGTACGCGCTGTTCCATGCCGATAGCCGGTGTATTTGAGGCCCAACCGGGGACCTGGGGTTCCAGGCGGCAACCACTTCGATTTGTAGACCCGAACCAGGAACCGAGCTAAATGGAAAAACTAATTTACCTACTGGGTCGGCCCGAAAATGCCGATATCGAAGCATTATCGCAACAACTGCGCGGCGAAATTGTCGCCAAGCTAACGGCCTTGGGGGCGAGCGCAATACGGCTGTGTATAGACGACGCCGATGTTGCGTCCGCGACCAATCGCCAGGGTGATATGGCAGCGGCCAGCTGGTGTGTGGTCAGCCTGTGGGTTAACTCTCGACTCATCAATTCGAAACTCGTTGCGTTATTCGGCGCCGTGTCCAGCTTTCAGCACGGCTATGCCGTGGCCGAATCGGAGCAGCTGCGTTACGACTTCCAGCGCGACGGCTCGCGCACTGCAGGTATGAATCAGGTCGTATTTTTCCGCGGCCGCGAAGACCTCCCTCGCGCTGCGTGGTTGTCGATCTGGCTGGAGTCCCACACCGACATCGCCATCGATACTCAGTCGACATTTGGTTATCGCCAACATGTTGTCGGCGACGTATTGACGTCGAACTCGCCCCATTTTGGTGCAATAGTCGAAGAAAATTTCCCCGTGGCTGCAATGAACTCACTGGCAGCGTTTTACGATGCAGAGGGCGATGACGCCAAACTGAAGGAACGTCTGGAGGCGATGATGAACAGCGTCACTCGCTTTATCGACATGGACTCGTTGCAGGTGCTGCCGACCAGCGAATACAACCTTTAATTTTGGGGACAGTTTACTTAATTAATTATGGGGACAGTTTACTTAATTATTACTGAAACGAAGTTCGCGTTTCAGTAATAATTAAGTAAACTGTCCCCATAATTAATTAAGTAAACTGTCCCCAAAATTAAAGGAGTGGTTGTTAGTCGTGGAAGGAAACCGTATTTTGAAAGTAGCCGCACTGTTATTCACACTTGTGCTGGCCGCTTGTAAACACCCGCTCGCGATTGACGGCGAGGGCGATATCGTCGACCAAAATGAAAGTGGCTTCGGGTGCACTCTCGAGCAATTTCGAGACGGTGATTTAGTCTGTATCGAAAACGATATCACGACGGATTACTTCGTCAACTACGCGGCGGTACCCCGGTCGGGTTGGACGTTTGTGCGCTGGGACGGTGCTTGCGGTCATTTGAGCGAGGGCAACAACTGTCGCTTCGATGTGGCCGCAGTGTTGACGACGTTTTGGGATGGGCAGTTCAGCGCCTTCCCGATAGACCCACTTACTGCGGTATTCGAGCAGGAACAGGGCGACCCCAGTGAAGCTTACTTTCTCGAGAACATTGCCGGCCCGGTTCTTACACCTCCCGGCTGTTTGAACTGCCATATAGCTGGCGGCTTGTCTGGTCATACTCGCCTGGTGTTCACCGAGGCTCTTGTAGCGGGAGCCGATGCAACCAATCTGCAGGTATTCAAAGACTTTGTAGCGACAGTGCCTAACGGCGCTGCCTTAATTCTGTTGAAGATGAAGGGCGGCAGTGGACACGAAGGTGGTGTGATTTTCAACGCCAGTACAACTCAATATGCAGCGATGTCTGAGTTTTTAGATTTGTTGTAAAACAGCGGGCAAACGTTTTGCCCACGCAATCCTATCGTAATTGGCTGTCTTTACTGCCCCGACGATTAAACCCGCCGGTGTCCTTCTGCCGGGAATCTTCCTGTTCCTGGCAACGGATACACAACCTCACGCCGGGAACGGCGTTGCGCCGCGCCTCGGGAATTGCCGTATCGCACTCCTCGCATTGACTCAGGCCCACACCGGGCTTTAGCAACGCGCGAGCGCGCTCGACCGCCTCGGCAACGCTGGCGTCAATCTGGTCCTGTACGGCACCGTCTTTGGCCCAACCTCCGGCCATGGCTTGCTCCTATAGTCGTGTGATCGAGTAGCCCCTACTGTACTACTCGCAAACAAAAACCGGGATATTTCTATCGGTTCGCTGTTGATAATCTTCATACGGTGGATAGTGTTTAACGCAGGTTGGCCACAGCGCAGCTTTCTCTACATCGTCGACTTGTCTGGCCGTTAATTGCTTAGTTACGCCAGCGTAGGTAATTTCTACCTCGGGATGTTTGACGAGATTATTGTACCAGACCGGATTTTTTGGCGCGCCACCTTGGGAGGCAACCACAACGTAGCCTGCTTCGTGCGGAACATACATCAGCGGAACATATTTAATTTTCCCCGATTTAGCGCCCGTCATTTTGACCAGCATGATGGGTATGCCCGCCAGCTTGTTCATCAGGCGACCGCCGGACAGTCTGTAAACGAATACATTTACTTTGGTATAGGTCTTAAGCACCCAACGTGGTGGTGGGGCGTCGCCACCGGGCTTGTTGGCAGGTTGTGTTGTGTTGTCCATCTATGTTCTCCTTGCGGCGTTTTGTGGCGGCTAGTCTAACAAAAACTGGCAGAATAAATTCGACCCTACAGGTGTGTGAATCTTTTGTACCACACTACTGACATTGGTATAGCAACACGATAATATTTTCTTACAACCATGCAAAGGACCTCGCTAGTGAAACTCGTTACAACTGTGCTGCTTCTGTTCTTGCTCCAAGCCTGTAAACATCCCCTGGTAATCGTGGGTGAGGGCGACATCGTCGACCTTAACCATTCAGGCTATGGCTGCACCCTAGAGCAATCCCAGAACGGCGACGCGGCTTGTGAAAATAACGTTCAGGGTGACTATCTGGTCAATTACACGGCTATCCCACGCACAGGCTGGCGCTTCGATCACTGGGAGGGTTCCTGTGGGCACCTGAGTGAGGCACCGAATTGCAGGTTTGATGTGCTCGCCGCATGGGCGTCCTACTGGGATGAAATCATCGATGTGCCTATCCCACCGTTAACAGCAGTTTTCGTTCAGGACGAGACCACTGAACGAGGATTTGAGGCCCGCTATGACTTTAACCAAAGTCTCGATGACGAAGGCGCATCCTATCCCGGCACAAATTACCTGTTTACTGAATGGGTAGACATTGTGAATACCGGTAGTACCTATCGAGACTTTAGTAATCCTGAGCCAGATTATGGCACCGACGGTGATACCAACTATCTCCACTTAGATTGGGATGACTTTCTGGGTTTTGAGTCGGGTGTTTTGCCACTTATGGACCTCGACCAACCTGCACGAATCGACCTGCGGTTTCAATTTCATGTCCAGGAGCCGGTGGTAAATACCTCGCCGTGCTGTCCTACTGCGATTCAGCGGCATGTGCTGTCCAGCAATAGCGGTGATCAGCGTGATTTGGGGTTTTCGCTGCAGATTATCAAAGAGGGTGAGGACACGTATTTCCTGATTTTAATTGTAGGCGATGGTCGTTCATTCCTCACCAATAACGAAGCAGGTTTTTCGGAAGGATACCGCTTCAGGCTGCTGCGAGTGAATCCGGATGAATGGATCAGTGTTAATTTTACATTCAAACTTGCGACCCCGGGCGAAGAGCGGATCACGGGTTTTGTCAATGGAGCCTCATTTACGGGCTATCTCAACAACCCAGATAAAATGTACGGCCCCGCGCTCAAGCGGCACCTCGAAGGTGTGGTTGTCGGTCGGTCTCCCGACCAGACTTATGCGCAATTCTGCGAGGAGTTTGGCTGTTTTGATTGGGGGCTGTACCTCGGCCAGGATGTTGGTGTCGATGCACCTACGTTGTTTTTGGGTGGGTATCCGACAATGGAGACACACAACGCGGAAATCGACCTGACCATTGACCAATTGG
>JBLHKV010000253.1:0-5583 GCA_047618115.1 Halieaceae bacterium
CATCCTCTCACTCACCCATTTGGCCGTGGCATGAGCCAAATCTTCACGAGTGGGAAAGTGCTGATAGGCTGTACCACGGTTTACGCCGGCGCGCCGTGCCACCTCGCTGACGCTCAGGCTTTCGCGGCCATCTTTGGCCAGAACTTCCAGCGCAGCTTGAAGAATCTCCTGACGGGTTGATTCAGGATCGGTGTTATTGCGCCGGGTGCGTTTCGATGCGGTAGACATAGTAAATTCCATGGGAGTCAACAGCATAATGTAGCATACGTGTTGATCACTATTGGATTAATTTCGGGGCATAAACTACATCGAGCCACTACACCTTTACCCCTCACAATCAAACAATACTAATGTACATCATTGTTGACTATAAATGAAGGTTCTAGTACCGTCCAACGCAACACGGAAGAATATTAATCAACGAGGCAAGCAATTATGTCGCTAAAGGGAAAAGTGGCTGTAGTCACCGGAGGCGCCAGCGGTATAGGTCGGGCAATCTGTTTGCAATTGGCACAAGACGGTGCCGCCGTTTCCGTATGGGACCTGAATGAGGAAGGCACTAAAGAAACGGTGGCCATGATTGCCGAGCTCGGTGGACGCGCTCTAGCCTGTGTCGGCAACGCAGCCGCCAAGGACGAAATCGCTGTAAGCGCAAAAAGGACACGCGATGAACTTGGAGCCATCACCGTGCTGGTGAACAATGCCGGCATCACCGACTTCTGCCGCTTCGAGGACATAACAGAGGACATGCTAAACCGCATGCTGCAAATTAATATCAATGGCCCTTTCCTATGCTCCCAGGCTATTGTGCCCGACATGCTGGCCGCTGGCTGGGGACGCATCGTCAATATCTCATCCTCTTCGGCCCAGACCGGCGCTAAAGGAATGGCACACTATGCCACTTCAAAGGGTGGCGTTATTGCCTTAACTAAGACACTGGCTAAAGAATTCGCAGACAAGGGGATTACCGTCAATAATATCCCTCCGGGTTTTGTGGACACACCCATGCTGCGCGCATCCCCCGTCGATGTCGACGCCGAGGCAGCTTCGGTCAACTCCCCCATGGGGCGCCCAGGAAAACCGGAAGACATCGCCGCCGCCTGCTCTTACCTGGCTTCAGAAGCCGCCGGGTATGTGACCGGCCATACGCTCAGCGTAAACGGAGGGCGAGTCACTATTTAAAATCGGTCCTGCAGCCGGACCCCGATAGCAATAGCATTTAAGAGGAAAGAGACAATGGCTTTGAAAACGGAAAACATAACACCGAATATCGCCACCAGAATATTGTCAGGCAAAGAAGACTTACTCAGCGGCGAATACGGCAAAGAACTTCGCGACCTGCTGGAGCAACGCGGCGTACTGGTCTTTCCCGAGATCCACTTTACCGGAGAAGAACAGATAGCCTTCACCAAAACACTTGGGAAATTTGCCCCGGAAATGAACGACGGCGGAGTAGAAAAAATCCATAAAATCAGCCTCGATAAATCGCAAACCGCCAGCGCCGACTACCTGAAGGGCTCGATGTATTGGCACATCGACGGCACCATGAGCCAAGTCCCCATACTGGCCTCAATTCTCTCGGGACAAGTATTGTCCTCAGAGGGCGGACAAACCGAGTTCTGCAATACCTATGCAGCCTTCGAGAAACTCAGCGTGAATGATCAGCAGGCATACGAGAAAATGAGGGTCATGCACTCAGCCTGGAACTCACTATTTTATTACAACCCGGAGCCGGCTCACGCCATGCTGGAACAGATGATGGCTATCGGGGATAACGAACTGCCATTGGTATGGAAACACAGCTCTGGCCGTAAATCGCTGATACTTGGCTGCACGGCGTATCACGTGGTCGACAAAACCCCGAAGGAAAGCGCGGAACTGCTGGTAAGACTACGAGAATGGGCCACACAGCCCGAGTTTGTGTACCGGCACGAATGGTCTGTGGGTGATACCGTGATCTGGGATAATACAGGCACCATGCACCGTGCAATTCCCTATGATCCCGCCAGTGGTCGAATGATGCACCGCACCAAGATCGAAGGTGAAGAGGCCTTTGCCTGAGCTGCCGAATCGCTCAAATTTCACCACACAACTGCCGTGATAGCGCTTGCGCCGCATTTAACAACGCGTCTTGGAGAGCCGGCAGTTCCGCGCCCTGGGCCGCGCTTCCAATACCGAGGGCGACCAGAGCATGACTTAATTGCGACCGCGTTCTCCACACAGGCGCAGCTACCACGGTAACCCCGGAAATATAGTTGCCCGCATCCACCGCAAATCCCTGCTCCTTTGTTTGTCGAACCTGTTCAAGCCAATCAACCCAGGATGGGGCCTCGTCCCAGCGCAGAGTCCGAAATCTGGCCTGCAATTCCTCTGCGGAGTGATTACCAAAGGCTGCAATACACCGCCCGGTGGCACTGATAAGCGCTGGAAAACGACTGCCGATTTGCGCACTAAGCTGAAAATTATTGCCGGCCTGGGACGTGGCGACAACAATAATGTGATCGAGACCAACCAGATGCACACCCATCGTGGTGATTTCGAAAGACTGGCTGATGCGATCCAGGGCCGGCTGAGCGATATCGGTAAACTGATTGCGCCTGAGCCAGTGCCTCGCCAGTGTCAGCACCCCTGCCTGCAGGGAATAGCGCTTGGTATCAAGGTCGAAAGCAACCAACTCCTCAACGACAAGGGCTCTGAGGGTATATAGGCAGGTACTGGGCACCAGACCCAACTCCCGTGCAATAAATTGCAATGAGACTGCTGTATCGTTCTTCCCCAGCAGCCGCAGTATTGCGGCCGCCCTGGTAATCGCAGGCGACTTACTTTCTTTGACGGCCTGTGCCAGCTCCCGCTTCCGGGCCTGAGTACCTTTTGAATTTACACCCATTGGTATGCCTCCCTTGATCGATGGGAGCACCAATAGCGCAACCCTCAATTCAACATATAAAATTAGTTTCATTATATACAACACTGTTGATTTCTGCCATGATTCGAATTCATCAGAATACGGCGTCGTCGCGTGCTTACGTTGCGGCAAACATGAGCGCATTAATGCCCAAGCTTACCGACTACACCTCATTCGCAGACGCCCAGACTCATGCTAGTTCTGCCGCGCTATGGGAATTATTTGATGGCGATCGCGAACACTTTAATATCGCCCACGAGTGTATGACGCGACACGCCGATGGCTCAGGGCGCACAGCAGTTCGCATTGCCCATGCCGATGGCGCCGATGAAATTCTCGACTTCGACGTGATCACCGCCAAGTCGGCTCAGTTCGCTCACTGGCTGGTGGATAACTGCATCAAACCCGGCGACCGTATCGCGTTTATGCTCGAACCGTCACTGCCCTTTTATACCAGCCTGTTCGGGGCGATGATGATGGGGGCAATCAGCGTACCCATGTTTACGCTCTTTGGTCTGGATGGCCTGCGCCTGCGTGTGGACGATTGCAAGCCGAGCCTACTGGTGACCAACGATGACAAAGCAGGCATCGCGCACCAGGTACCAAATTTGCGCGTAGTGGTCGCGAATGCCAGCATGCTGGAGGAGATCAGCAACTACCCCACTACCTTCGAAACCACCACCAAAGCCGGTGATATGGCTGTATTTCAATACACCTCAGGCACCACCCGGGAGTTACCCGCCGCCGTCAAGCACACGCACAAGTCGCTGGTAACGCTCATGTTTGCCGCACTTTACGGTACGGGTATTCGTCCGGGCGATGAGTATTTCTGCCCCTCCTCCCCTGCCTGGGGTCACGGTCTCTGGCACGGCACGCTGGCACCACTGGCACTGGGCGTCACTACCGGCACCTTCGCGGGGCGTTTCGACACCACAAGATTGATGAAAGCACTGCAGGATTACAAAATCACCAATATGTCGGCGGCGGCGACGCACTACCGCATGATGAAAAACTCCGGCGATGTCGACAAGTTCCACTTCGCTTTCAAGAAGCTGTCCTTTACCGGTGAACCCTGCGACCCCGCTACTCTGGACTTTATCGACGAGAATTTTCATGTGCCTGCGTGCAGCATGTACGGCACTACCGAGATAGGCGTTGTACTGGTCAACTTTCCCGGCGCCGAAGACTATGTGGTCAAACCCGGCTCACTCGGCAAACCCATTCCCGGCCTGAAGCTCGAAGTACAGCGGCCAGACGGCACTCAGACGGATGCCGATGAAGTCGGTGAATTGATGCTGTGGAAACGCGACCATTGGGAAACTACAAAAGATTTGGCGAAAGTCGATAAGCAGGGTTACTTGTACCACTGCGGTCGCGCAGACGACGTGATTATCTCCGCGGGCTGGACGATGAGCGCCGTAGAAATTGAGAACACGATGCTCAAGCACAATGATGTGCGCGAAGTCGCTATCATCGGCGTGCCGGACGAAGCGCGCGGTCAGGTAGTCAAAGGGTTTGTCGTCACCGACCGCGCACCTGGCGATGAGTTTATTAAAGAATTACAGAATTTTACGCGGGAGAGACTGGCACAGCACGAATTCCCGCGCCAAATCGAATTTGTGAGTGAGCTGCCCAAGACGCCGGCCGGCAAAGTTCACCGCAAGGTTCTGCGCGATCGTGAAATCGCCGCAGCTGCCCTCAGCAATTAAAAACCAAGGAGAAGATAAATATGTCCAGTGACCGTTTCCCGAAAATCACCGAGAAAGGTCTCGATGACCTTCGCAAACGCATCGGTGTGAAAATCACCGATACCATCGAGCCATGGAATCATGAAGCGACTCGCGATGCGATTCGTCACTATGCACATGGGATCGGCGACAACAACCCGTTGTGGTGCGATCCCAATTATGCAGAGAAAACCAAGTACGGAAGCCTCGTCGCACTGCCGAGCTTTCTGTTCTCCACTGACCGGATTATTTCTGGCTACTGCGGCGGTCTCTCCGGTATACACGCCATGTGGGCGGGTTCAGACTGGACCTGGCACAAGCCGGTGTTGCGCAATGATGTGATCACTACCGAGGCGTATCTTAAAGATCTGGTCGAGCACCAGACCCGCTTCGCCGGGCGCTCCTTCCAGCAAATCTATCACGTCGATTTTTTCAATCAATACGGTGACAAAGTCGCTGAGGGCGATAGCTGGGTATTCCGCACCGACCGCGACGAGGCACGCGAGCGAGGCACCAAGTACACCGAATCTCGCGGCCGGGTTGAACCCTATACCGAAGAGGAACTCGAAGGATTCTCCAAAATCTATGCAGCTGAAGAAATCCGCGGCGCGAACCCGCGCTACTGGGAACAAGTAGAGGAAGGAGAAGCACTTCCGCGCATGATGAAGGGACCCATGACGGTGACCGGCTTTATCTGCTACGCACAGGGTTGGGGCGGTCTTTACATTCGCGCCAACAAACTCGCCTGGAAAATGCAGCAGGCGCACCCTGGACTGGGTATCAAAAACCGCTTTAATGTTCCCGACTGTCCGGAACGTGTTCACTGGGATGAAGAATTCGCGCTCGAGGTTGGCGCCCCGGGTGCCTACGATTACGGCCCGGAGCGCTGCTCCTGGTTGACTCATCATCTCACCAACTGGATGGGTGACGACGGCTTCCTGGCGCAAAGCA
>JBLHKV010000254.1:0-5546 GCA_047618115.1 Halieaceae bacterium
TTTGGCAGGGGCAGGTTGGGCAAGCCTTCGATTACGCGATGGTGTTGTACATCGACGCGGCGATGGTGTTGATACCACTGTGTTTGATACCATTTCTACGCAATCGGGAGGAGCGCAGTGGTGCGATGCCGGTGCGTGCTGACTAGACAATAAATTTCTTATCCTCGCTGCAGGTATCACTGTTCGCACTTCTGGCAGTCCGCGACTGCTGTTGCGTTTCAATCACTACACGCCAATGTGATGGGAAGTGAGTCCATCAGCAACTCGGAGAATAGTTTAACTTTTTGATATATAACGTTTTTTCAGGGTTCACTGTTTCTTCACTGCAACTTCATGCAGCTTTTCAGAACCTAGCATAGCCTGGCTTCGCCCGTTTTCGGGGGCTGATTAAAAATAATCAGTCGGACAGAGAACGCAAGTTTTCTGAACATCAATAGCTAGGAGAAAAAATGAAAATTCCACATCAAATCATAACTGGGTCCGCGGTGTCGTGCATGTTGCTGCTTGCCAGCGTTGCCTACGCTAGTAACAAAGTAGCCCCGCGCGAATTCTACGACGTACAGCCAATACAGGCGCTTTCAGGAGGTGAAATAAATGGCGCTGTCATACTCACTCGCAACTATCGCAATAAATTGCTCTCGGCGATCATCCCCTTTGCCCCAGATACCCTGATGCGCAGTCATGGTCCCGCCGGGGTGGCTGGATCTTTGGCCCTGCAAATTGGTACCGCCGATGCGTCGTGCCCTGTGTCAGGTTGTCAGAATCAGTTCGCCTCTTTGCATCCGGCACCGCCTACGCCATAGACATCTTTGTCTTAAACGAGCGGGGCACGCTGTTAAAGCGAGCCTTTTCTTAAATTAACCACGACTAGTATGTCGCCAGAATTGACGCTAGGCTGGGTTGGGGAGACAACGTGAACATGCAGAGCGATTCCGATCCAAGCGCCGACTCCGACGAGGTAGTGCAGAAGCTGATTCTGGGTGACGTAACGTTGAATACGGGAACTCACGAAGCGTTTCGTGGCGATAAGAGAATAGATCTTCCCAAACTTTCCTACCAATTGTTACTCGCGTTAGCAAAAGCCTCCCCGAATATGTTGAACATGGACCAACTCATCGATCAGGTGTGGCCAGGTCGCGTTGTTAGTCCGGAAACCGTGACTCAGCGTGTGCGCCTCTTACGACGGTCGTTGGGCGACAACGCTCAGGACCCGACCTATATCGGACTGGTGCGGGGCCAAGGTTATCGATTGCTGGTCAGCGTTGAAGTAGCTGATCAAGAAACAAACGAATCGCGTAGTTTGGTGAGTGAGCTCAGTCGCCGTCGGGTGCTGCAGGTTGCAGCCTTGTACGTGGCGATCGCTTGGAGTCTGACGGAAGCGGTCAGCTTTGTCATTGAAGCGTTGCCGGTGTTTCCAGATGGTGCCAATCGAGTGGTCGCCATATTGTTTGTCGTGGGATTTCCCATCGCCATGTTCTTAGCCTGGCAGTTCGATGTCGACCGCCAGGGCGGTCTGCGCCTTGCCGCATCTAGCGCACGTGGCAGGTATACCATGGCTGGCGCCATTGTCCTCTTGTTCGGCTCAACCGCTGGACTTTACTATCTGATTGACCCACAGGTGCAGCCACCTGTTCCTGCCCGTTTGCCTGTGGCACCGGCCAATACCGTGGCTGTGCTTCCCTTTGTTAACGCCAGTGGTGACGCGGGTGATGACTTTATCAGCGATGGCTTAGGCGATGAGTTACGTGACCAACTTGGTCGCATTGCCGGCTTGCAGGTGGCGGCGCGCTCCTCCTCGATGTTCTTTAAAGAGAAACCCATGGCTGCTCAGGAAATCGCCAGTAAACTCGGCGTACGCTGGTTGATCGAAAGCACATTTCGTAAACAAGGTGATGTACTGCGTATCTCGGTGCGTATCATTGATGGCGCCACAGGTTTCCAATCCTGGTCTGCAAGTCTTGACCATCTGCAGTCGGATTTACTGCAAGCGCAACAAAATATTGCCACTCAGGTCGTGGCTGAAATTCTCCCAGGTGCAGAAGAACAAGTTGCTGCGACCGCCGCAGGTTCGAGTGATGTATCGGCGCAAACGTTGTTATTACTCGGCCGCCACACGGAGCAAAAAGTACGTGACCAACCCATGGTAGATGAAGTGGCGCTCAACCGTGCGGTAAAACTTTATCGTCAGGCTACAGAAGCTGACCCCACGTCAGCGCTCGCGCACAGCCGTCTGGCGGGCGCGCTGCTCTATCAGGGTAATCTCGACGCTGCAAAGGAACCCCTTGAGCGCGCACTGGTGCTTAATCCGAATCTGTCGGACGCACACTACTCACAGGGCTTATATCACTGGCTCAGAGGTGACTCAGCTGGTGGCGCATCCTATGAGCGAGCCGTAGCGCTCAACCCAAATAACCCATTGGCATTGGCCGCCCTCGCCAAGTGGATCTGGCACAACGGTGTGGTCGACGGGGCCGGTGAATTGCTGCGCAAAGCCCGTGCTTTAGATCCATTGTCGCTGGAGCGCTACTCTGACCTGGGCAACTACTATGGGGTAACCGGTCATCCGGACGAAGCGCTAGCTCTTGCCCGCCAGATTGAAGAACAGTTTCCAAACGTTCCGGGCTATCGGGTGTTGTCGCGAATTTATCAAGTAGCAGGTGACTACCCCACCGCCATTGCCTGGGCCATGCGGGCCAAGATTGCCGCGCCACGCCTGGCGGATATCGACTGGCAGTTGGCTGAACTTTATGTTCGTGTTGGTGATGATGCAGCGGCGCAATCGATCGATGGTGAGCCGAGCATCTACCAGCTCTTTTTCGGCCGTCGTTACAGCGAACTGATTGATGTTGCAGAAGAACTGCTCTTCGATAACCCCAATGACCTCAAGATTTACTACTTGCTCTCGTTTGCCTACAACACCCAAAGTTATTACGCCGAGGCGGCGAGGCTATTAACGCTCATTGGGTTTCCTGAACGATTCCTATCCGATGCTCGAGCTGCAGACGCCTTGGAGGCTGCCTTTACCTATGCCTCAGCACTACAAGCCATTGGCCGTGAGGAGGATGCAACCGAGATGGCGCGTTGGCTGCGTGACCATATGAATGCAGAGAGGACCAGCGGAGCGATGACTGCCTGGTGGACCAATCTCTATCAAGCCTGCGCACATGGGATTTTGAAGGAAGAAGAGCAGATGTTAGAGAGACTCGAAGTCATACCAGCAAGCCCCGGCCTGGTCTGGTATTCCGTACTCAAAGACGCGCAGTGCTTTCAACCCTATATCGCCAACCCACGCTATCTCGACGTGGTTGAAAAAGTAGAAACCAGAATGGCGGATTATCGGGCAGCGATTCCCGCTGCCCTGACGCGTCTCGGGGTACCGGTCTTGTTAGAACAAGATGCCCAGGAGCAGGTGGTCGAGACTAAAAAGAACGGGTGATGCCGATGTTAAACGCATATTTCACGACGTGTGCTTGTTCGGCACGCACCATGGTCAACGCTGAGGCCGATATCTGAGTACGCGGGCTGAACTGCCAATCGAGGCCGATACCTGCGTTCACGAAACTGTGTTTGACCATCCGGTCATGCTGATACCAGCGCTCATCATTGCGCGGCAGCGGAAAGTCGTCAGGAAACTCTGCACCTTCAGCATCCTTCGCTGCAACGAACACCCTGGCGGATGCGCCATCAGCGAATCGATAGCCGACCTCGGCGTGGGCACGCCAATGATTAGTGCGAACACCAAATACTTCTTCCATGAAGGTGTAACTGGGATCAAAGCGAAAGTAGAAGTCGCTCAGAGGAGGAACATAGGTTAACCGTGTGCCAAGTTCCACGCGCCAAGAATTCTGTCCAACAGCGGCGTGGCCGAAGTGTGGGTAGTCGTGGCTGGGTAAACCATAGGACAAGAAAGGTTCGACCCTCATTGGTTTGTCTACTGCGAGAAAGGATATCCCAAACAGAAAATCCTGAAAGTCGGTATGGTAGCTACCCTCGTCTACACCGTGATGGTCACTTCGAGCTGGTTCAATTTCGGAGGGGAAATGCCCGACGGGGCCCTCGTAACGTCTGCGCACCAGTGGAATGCCGAAATGCAGGGTTGTGCGCTCCGTCAAATAATATGAGAGTTCGAAACTTAAGGATTGCGTGTCGGTGGTGCCAATGTCTAATTCGCCAAGGGTACTTTCGAAGCCATCCGATTTGAATTGCTGATAAGAAATTGAGACATGACCGCGCTCCGCAGAAACGGCGTTTTGCGAACACAGAAAAAGTGCTGCGAATCCGCAGCTAATCAGCAGTCTAATCATGACCGCCCCTAAGTCTTATGTTGCTTTAGGGTTCGATGTATAGCGCGTAGAAAATTCTTTACGCTATCGTCGGTGGATAAGGCATGGCGAGTTACTGCATTTGCTGCGGTTATCTCATCGGTACCGTCGCGCGCAACGGGTAAGTAACTGATGTTGTTGGCAGCGTTTTGCATTTGCAGCGCGACCGTCTGGCGCTCTGCGAACAAGGTCATGACAATATTAAAGTCACTTTGTGCAAGCTCTTGACCGATTTGGCCGGGGTCAGCGATTGTCTTGACGTCATGGCCGGCCGCAGTCAGGCGCTCTGCCAAGATGAGTTCACCCGCGGTGCGAGCGACCATGAGGATTTTTCCTGGAAGAGGTGCCGTGTACTCTCTGAACACCACGCCTTTACCGACATGAAACAGGCTCTCGCCACACGCCCACGCGCTGTTAGCGAACACCAGAATCAAGGTGCAGATCGTTGCGAGTACTGATCGACTTATCATAGTGTCTCTCCATTGATAGCTTCGCCGAGTCGTGACTCTAGCACTAGTTCCTGCTGCATTCATTGGGTTTGTTAGGCGCTTAGATGACGGTCGATTCATGGTGTGCTCCTGGGGAAGTTCTTTTTTGAGTGGAATTTTGCGGACGAAGTGGTGCCTGGTCTAACTGCTGTTGAATCGAGTGAATTCGTGCCCGTAACTCCATGATTTCGCCAAATAAGGCCTTTTCATCGGGTTGCCGAGCGCCTAACACTACTACCTTTTGCGTCAGCAGCTCGACTTGTTGTTGTAGTTCAAGCGCCTGTGCGGGCGAGTTCTCAACAGGTGGTTCCTGCGCCTGATACACCGAAAATGCCAGTGTAATAGCTATACAGACCACCGCTATGGTGACAATTACGTTAAATACGGTCTGGTTCATGCTGGCCTCCTAAGTTAATGCCTGTGTGTCCGTGTTTTGCACGTGGCGACAGGCTAAATTTAGGGTATCAAGGGTGCTACTGCATGAAGGGTGTGTGAAGTTTGTCTGAAGTTCGCTGTTTTGAGGAGTTTTGTACTAAGAAAATGGGGTAAGGGACCTTACCCTTGGGATATGAGTAAATGAGAGATTATTGGCTCTAGTCACTGGAACTTTACTCCTATTCCTTATTTCCACATCCGCTTTCGCCCAGTCGTTCGTACTCAACAGTGTCAAACTGCTCGCCATTAAATAAGCCCTGGTAGGCTTCGCAGTATTCACTTTGGGAGCTAAAGCTAGTTT
>JBLHKV010000255.1:0-5534 GCA_047618115.1 Halieaceae bacterium
TCTTGCCCTGGGTCTGTGGATGATAGGGTGCGCCGCGAGTGTGCTCCATGTTCTGACTCTTCATCCAGGCCTTCAGTTCACCACTGATGTAACACGGTCCGTTATCAGATAACTCTGGAGGACTATCAGTGATTTTGCCGGGTAATGGCGGGGCAGCTCTGAGGCAGGGACAGCCGACAGACTTCCAGAGCCACCCACTACGAGCCATCCTAAAATCGGCAGCTCCAAACCCGCAGTCGAATGCTCTAACAGCAAAAAAACGAAAGTGTAATCGATCAGGCCCACCTATGAAAAATCAGTGGGTCCGCATAGCAAGAAAAAACCAACAAGTCGTTGATTTTATAGGAAAAATGGAGCTGGCGACACGAATTGAACGCGCGACCTGCTGATTACAAATCAGCTGCTCTACCGACTGAGCTACGCCAGCTAGGCGATGATTTACCAAGGGTAAATCGGTGTAAATTCACGGCGCTGAACTGAGTCGTCGCTGTGAGGGCGGCAATTCTAAGGAAAGTTGGGGTAGGATGCAATGGTTTGATTGATAAGACTTGGCAGATGCTCACCCCAGCGTTAGAAACAACCCCCACGCCCTTCACGTTTCCTATTGACGAATATATGTACACAGAAGTATTCAACCTTGTACTCACGTACTTGTCTGCACTACTTGGAATAAAGTCTCTGCTCTGATTTAGTTTTGTCCTGATGTCGATCCTTGGGAATTTGATATTCAATGACTGGTGCAGTATAAAGTTAATCACTACTTGGGCTAGAAAGGTGACATAGATGTACAGGCACCTCAGAAAGAAGTGCACCACCCTGCTTCTGTCGATGTTTTTTGTATGGACTCCGGTGCTGCTGTCCGCAGCAGAATCAGTAGAAAAACCCAATATCGTTTTGGTTCTAATGGACAACTTCGGCTACGGGGAAGTGGGCGTCTACGGCGGCGGTGTGTTGCGCGGGGCAGCTACTCCCAACATCGACAGCATCGCCACTGAAGGGTTCCAGCTCACCAATTACAATGTAGAGGCAGAATGCACACCATCGCGCTCTGCGATGATGACCGGTCGTTATGGCATTCGCACCCGACAGCGCCCCGATGGCCCGCCTCGCGGCGTGTGGTATGGCATCACCAAATGGGAGATCACGCTGGCAGAAATGTTGTCGGAATCGGGCTACGCGACCGGAATATTTGGCAAGTGGCACTTGGGGGACACCGAAGGTCGATTCCCCACAGACCAGGGTTTCGATGAATGGATTGGCCTTCCGCGCTCCTCTGATCGCGCCTTCTGGCCCGATAGCAACAGCTTTACACCCAACAGCCATCCCGATGCGGTATTCACTCATGTCATGTCCGCAAAACGTGGGGAAAAACCCAAGGAGCTGGAAGTCTATGGTCGCGCAAAACGCAGGACAATAGATCGCGAGATTACCGACCAGGCCATCGATTTCATCACGCGCAAGGCCAGCGCCAAGAAGCCATTTTTTGTCTACCTCCCCTACACACAAACCCACGAACCGGTCGATCCGCACCCCGACTTCTATGGCAAAACTGGCAACGGTAGCTTCGCAGACGTGCTCGCCCAAACCGACGTTTACGTCGGCGAGTTGCTCGGCACCATCGATAAGTTGGGGCTGAAGGAGAACACTATTTTCATCTTTACCTCTGATAATGGCCGAGAAGGTGTCCCTAGATCATTTGGATTTACCGGGCCCTGGCGCGGTGGCATGTTTTCGCCTTATGAGGGCTCCCTGCGCGTTCCGTTTCTGATTCGCTGGCCCGGGAAAATTCCCGCAAAGCAAGTATCAAACGACATTGTCCACCAGATAGACCTGTTTCCTACAATAGCCAATATTATTGGGGCTGACTTACCAAAAGACAGAGTGCTGGACGGCGTCGATCAATCCAGTTTCCTGATGGGAAAATCGGCAAAGTCTTCTCGCGAATCGGTCATCATTTATATCGGCAACACGCTGTTTGGCGTCAAGTGGCAAAACTGGAAGTTACTACTAAAAGAAATTGACCCGAAGAGCTACGCAATCAGAGAGATGGCATACCCCACCATTTATAACTTACTGGTCGACCCGAAAGAAGAGGTACCCGAACTCAACTATCTCAACGACACCTGGGTCGACTTCCCTTTGTATCAGGTGATGGAAGATCACGAGGCGTCAATTGAAATGGACTCGGGAGCGCCGGGCCCTTAAAGGATGACATTGCTGATACAGCCAACGTATTCACCAATACGTAGAATTTTCTGCTACCCTTAGTGGTAACAGCTTCAGCCTATCTCAAGCCACCGAATGAGCGAAAAACTATACAAAGTCATCTTCAACGGTACATTAACCGGCGACTTTGATGAGGCTACATCCAAGAGCAATTTCGCAAAGTTATTTTCTATTGATCAAGCCAAAACAGAAACGCTGTTCTCTGGCAAAGACTGGGCTATCAAGAATAATATCTCCAAAAAAGCAGCCATGAACTTCATGATCACACTAGCGGAAACGGGTTGTGAAAGTTACTTCGAACCCATGGTTGAAGATTTGGACGAGGAAATTGAACCGGCTTACCCTGGAGAGCGACGCGACCAGGGAGATAGAAGAGTGCGCTACAGGCGCGAAAAACTATACAAAGTCATCTTCAACGGTACATTAACCGGCGACTTTGATGAGGCTACATCCAAGAGCAATTTCGCAAAGTTATTTTCTATTGAACAAGCCAAAACAGAAACGCTGTTCTCTGGCAAAGACAGGGCTATCAAGAATAATATCTCCAAAAAAGCAGCCATGAACTTCATGATCACACTAGCGGAAGCGGGTTGTGAAAGTTACTTCGAACCCATGGTTGAAGATGTGGACAAGGAACCGGCTTACCCTGGAGAGCGACGCGGCCAGGGAGATAGAAGAGTGAGCTACAGGCGCGAACCCCGACCCAGAGCCATCATTCCGGACCGGCGACTGATGATTCGACGGGCCAAAGAAAAATCGTACTTTGCTACAAGCATAATATCTGGCACTGCGTTATCAATGCCATTCCGAGCTTACCCAAAAAGTAGCGCCAAATAAGTAGCGGCTAATCGAAGCTGCGCTGCAGAGCCTCGACGCAACCTATCAGGCCGGGGTGTTCGGCAAGTACCACTGCCAGAGGTAATCTTCCATTAAAAGCGCGGTAGCGACCCTTGTCCTGAAATCGTTCGAGTAACAGGCCTTCGTCGATGAGATCCAGCATCTTGGGGAGTATACCCCCCGACAGATAAACGCCATCATCAGCGCCCGTCATCAGCGCCATATCACCTGCCACAGATCCCAGTATCGCCACAAAATCTCTTACCGCCCGACAACAGTGACTGTCGCCCGCCCTCGCACCGGCGGTTATTTCGGCTGCCGGAAGTTCACGCTCCTCACCGCCCAGGCGGCAATTCGCCCAGTACAGGTTGGCCAGCCCCATGCCCGACAAAACGCGCTCCACGGAGACCCGTTCGTAACGGCTCCACAGCACGTCCAGCAAGTCGACTTCGTGCCTGTTCAACGGCGCAAACGCAACGTGTCCACCCTCGGAGGGAAGTATCTCTCCGCCAGGCAACAACGCCGAAACACCAAGCCCCGTTCCCGGGCCTACAATCGTTCTAAGCAGCCCACCAACTGGGCGAGGGTCCCCGATCCAGTGGAGATCGCTTTCCGTCAAAGCATTCAGACTAAGGACTTGTGCACTGAAATCATTGATTACCGCAACCGGCACGTCGAGCGATCTCTGCAACTCCGCGCGACTGAACGCCCAATGGTTATTCGGGAGATCAACCCAGTCCTGCTCGACCTGCCCCGCTACCGCAAGGCACACGCGATTCAACTGCGGCACATGTTCGCGCTGTATGTAAGTGAGGATGGCGTCCACCAGAAATGGAAACTGCGCGCACGGGAAGACCTCTATGCCCTGCAATGCATTGGTGCCTTCTTCGACGAAGGCAAATCTGGCATTAGTGCCGCCAATATCGGCGACGATGTGTACAAATGGGCTCACAAAAATTCCTGGTCAACAACTTATCAACGTAAACCGACTCGTCTGATCACCTACCAGTACGTCAATCTCCCGGGGCTCCTCGACGAAATCAAGATCTTCATTATAAAGACTTAACTGCCTTGGCGTCAGGCTTAAGTGTAATGTCTGCATTTCTCCCGGCTTGAGTTCAACCCTCGCAAATGCTTTCAGAGACTTGAGCGGTCGAGATACGGAGGCGTACACGTCCCGGAGATAGATCTGTACTACTTCGCAACCGTCTACCTCACCCACGTTTTTGACACCAACCGTAAGGTCTAAGCCCTGCCCAACTGCCACCGTCGCGGGTACCTGAAGTTCGCTGTATTCAAACCGGGTATAACTGAGACCGTGCCCAAAGGGATACAGTGGGTCGTAGCGCGTATTAATTTCATCGCTCTGGTAGTTTCTGGCGTTGTACACCACCGGTATCTGCGAAGCATTCCGCGGAAAGCTTATAGGTAATTTCCCACAGGGGTTAAAGTCGCCGAACAAAACCTCGGCGATGGCTGCGGCGCCTTCCGTCCCAGGCGAGTACGCCCAAAGAATGGCCGCAATATTCTCAGCTGCCCAACATATATCCAAAGGCCTGCCCAGCAGAGAGAGCATGACCACGGGCAAGCCCGTAGCGGAAGCTGCTTCGAGCATTGCCGTTTCACCTTCTTCCAGCTTCAGGTCCATCGAGTCCCCAAACCATTCCGCGTGGGGCTCTTCGCTGACAACACTGATGCATACGTCGAAGTCTTCTTTTGTCAGATCCAATGCTTGCAGCTGCTGCAGATCTTCAACGTGGGTAATCTGCGTACCCGGAGACACTATTTCTCGAATGGATTCCAGCACGGTTTTGCAGTTCAGATCTTCCTCCTCTGCGCTTGCCCATCCGAGGGTCCAACCTGCACAGAGATGCCGTTTACTGTTAGCACTGCTGCCTGTTACGAGAATCGATTTCGTACTCTTTGACAGCGGCAATAAGCCGGCTTCATTCTTCAGCAAGGTCATCGACTGTAGTGCGATTTGTTTGCCGGTAGCCCGGCTTTCTGCGCTTCCAACCAGGGTTCCCGCGTTTTCAATATCCACGGGCTGTTGATCGAATAGACCCAGTTTGCACTTCACATACAAGACGTTGCGTACCGCTTCGTCGACTCTCTCGATAGCAATTCTCCCCTCCTCAACCAATTCCACCATGATGTCTACCGCGCCTATATCGGCTACTGCCATGTTGATATCCAATCCCGCGTTGAAGGCTCTCGCGATAGCCTCTTTTCTGTCCACGGCAACTTTGTGCCTGCTATGCAGGCGATAAACATCCTCCCAGTCGGAAATGGTCACCCCTTTAAAGCCCAGCCTGTCTCTCAACAATCCAGTGAGCATTTTTTTGGAGGCAGGTACGGGCACTGCATTAACATCGCCGCCGGCCACCATGATGGACAAAACACCGCTTTCGATAGCAGCCTCAAACGGCGGCACGTGGGTTTCCAGAATGGATCGCTCAGACAGATCTGCC
>JBLHKV010000256.1:0-5447 GCA_047618115.1 Halieaceae bacterium
GCAATACCTTACAACAAAAAAGCCGGGCTCCCTAGTCAGGGGAAGCCCGGCTTCAATTGTTAACGCTAGATCGATCGCTAGAAGTCGAAACGAACCGCCAACGTGTATCGTCGGTCGTTCCTGTATGCCGATCTCGGGAACCGCGTACCGTCAAAATCAATAACCTGAGAAGTCTTGGTTACCTCGTCGAGAATATTGACCACCTGTAGCCCAACTCTAAGACTACTAAACGCATCGAAATTATTGAAACTATAGAACACGGAGCCATCAAGCTGCCCGGTATCCTCGCCATAAATCGGTGAGAACGGGAAAATATCGTCTCTCGGGGTCAGCAGGTATTCAGACCGCCAGTTATAGGCAAGGCGCGCTGACCACGCGGCAGTTTCATAAAATACCACCAGGTTTACCGTGTCTTCTGAAATACCGCTAAGCGGCAGACCAGCGGCAAATGGACTGCGTTGCACATCGTCAGTGGGGGATAGCAGTTCGCCGGCATCCACGTAGGTGTAGGTCGCCTGTGCACCCAGCGCATTAAACGGCTTAGGCAGGAAATCAAACGTCTGCTGGTACGCGAGCTCAAAGCCATCCATGGAACCTTTGTCCACGTTGCTGGGTCCGCGGACTTCAGTTTCGGCTGTTGCGCCAGAGCCGCTGGTGAAAGTCCGCACCGTGGCACCATTGGTGATCAGCGATTCAAAGTCCTTCCTGAAGAGTGTGAAGGTTAGCGAGCCAATATCACTGAAATACCATTCTGCCGACAGGTCATAACTCCAGGCCTCGACTGGGTCCAGGAGTCGGTTGCCGGTGGAGAGTACAAACAGCGGGCCCGTTTCCAAAGTACCGGCGTCCTGAAGGTTGTTGGTGTTGTCCCCAATCACACCACCGGTAGAGTATGCGGCCAAATCGGGTCTGGAGATGCCCTTGGACGCCGCAGCCCGGATAATGAAGTCATCCGTCACACCAATCTTGATGTTAAAACTGGGCAGCCACTGCGAGTACTCAATGTCTGCGTCATCCGGGATAAGCTCCCCGGTGTAGGCTGAAAGGAACTCCGCCTGACGAGCGGGCGACAGGAAACAATAACCTGGCGGTCCGCTCGGGGGAGGAGCTTCGCAAAACGTGTTGTCTGGTGCTTGCGAGGGAAACTGGATCTGGCCGCCGGATTCTATGGTTGTACTAACGTAGCGTACGCCGATATTACCGGAAATCGGCGTCTCGCCATCGACACCAAAATCAACCCGGATATAAGCTGCCTCGGTCTGTTCACTGACATCCGAGATTTCGCCCGGCAGGAAGGGGGTCCCTTCAACCAGGCCAGAGCGGCTATCAACCGGTCGCCACGCTTCCCCCCAATCGCCGACAAAATTCAATGCACGAAGATTTGCACCTTGCTCCGCGGTCGTGCCATTGAAATATTCTCCCAGTAAATCGTTGCCACCATAGTAGATGGCAGCACCACCGGGTACCGGCACAGCGCTTTTACCGCGTTGGAAATCACGAAACACGTTATTCATATTCCCATAATCCGCGTTTGGGTCACTGGCGTATGTTGCCGCCGCTCTCTCCTCCCATCCCGGCCCTGCCCAGCTCTGATCGCCAGTCCAGGGCACCGAGAGAGCGCCCCAATTGGCGAATTTATTATCGCGGGTGATCCGATTACGATCAGACCAGCGCGCACCAAATTTTACTTCCCGAACGAAGCCATCTTCACCAAAATAATAATCCAGATCGGCCCGCAGCGTTGACATGTCGGCTTCGTTCTCGATCTGGCTGTCCAGCAGGAATGAATAGAATGTCCGGTCAGGGTTGGTGAAATAGTTCGGATCAGTCGAACCATCGGTGGTGGTCGGAACGCGGAACTGCACATCGGGCGTTTCACCCTTCAGATCCAGAAAAATTTCCGAATAGCTTGCATTGGCGCTGATAATACCGTCTTCAGACCGATCCGCCTTGAGATACTGTCCTTCGAAGTTAAGCGTCAGTTTATCCGACGGCGCCCAGGAAACAGCCAACGACATATCCTCTGTGACCGATTCGTCCTTGCGTTGAAAGCGCAATAATTCGGTCGGAACACCAAGCATCACGTTACAGGGGCGGTCAAGGCCGTCCGGGGGAAGGAGAGATCCTACTCCGTCGGCTGGATTTCCGGGCTGACAGTTATCGAGGCCCCGCCATTGATTCTGGGAAAGCGTGCCGGATTCAAAGCTACCGTTTCTGAAAGTCCAATCCGTTCCGAATGCAGGTGACGGCCACAGGTTGTCATCGTTAACCAGCGCGAGAATTGAATGCTCGTCTACAAACAGATCGCCTTCTGCCCGCAAATACTCGGCAGTGACCAGCAGTTCTCCATTATTGCTTTCCCACTGTCCAACCAGAGAGAGGGCCTTACGGTCACGCTCATAGCCGGTCGTCCTGACACCGGCCCCCTTGGGTATGGCGACCAAACCATCAGGCGGAAAGTTATCAGGCGTGAAAACCGGATCACCAACACCGCCCGAGCCCACCGGAGCGACTCGAACACAGCCAGTGCCCCCAAAATCGGGCTGTTGCAGCGTATCAGGATCACGGTAACAGGGGTCCGTAACCTGCGAAGCGTAAGAACGGGTATTCAGCTCAGACTGCGCATACCCCAACTGCAAACCAAATGCACCACCACTGGTCTCCCATTTATTTGAACCCAGGAACGAGATAGTCGGGGAGGCTTCCTCTGCAATATCGCCATAATTATATTCAACGGAACCCGCTAATTTCATGCCATCCGCATCAAGCGGCTTGCGTGTTTTCAGGTCAACCGTTCCCGCAATACCACCATCAATCATATCGGCGGTCGCGTTCTTATAGACCAGAACGCTGCCCAGCAATTCAGGCGATACATCGTTAAAACTCAGTACTGTACCGCCGGTTGCCGAAAACACGTCGCGACCATTCAGTTCAGAACGGACAAAGGGCAAACCACGAATGATGACATCGGCACCTTCCACCGCGAAGCGGTCAGGGTCTGTCGTCTTCTTGAAGCGGCCAATGGTAACGCCTGGAACCCGCTGCAGGGCTTCTGCAACGGACCGGTCAGGTAGAGAACCAATATCCGATGAGGTAATCGCGTCGACAAACGTATCTGAATTTTCTTTCAATGCCTGCGCAGAAGACAGAGAGCTGCGAATAGCTGTAACGACGATCTCTTCGATCTGTTCGTTTTCGCCTTCGGCTTGAGCGATCGCCTTGGAAGCTCCTCCCATGCCCAATGCCAGTGCTACACCTACTGCCACCGGAGTTTTCACAAAATTCGATCGCATAATCTATTTCCCCCAGAAAATCTAGTTAGCTAGGTCTGGTCGCTTCCGACAGACCAATTCCAGCCCGCAGCTGCCAAAGGTTTTTTGCAAAATGTTGGATTTTGCATCTTCAAGCCCCCCGGCTTGTTTTCACATGTATTGCGATTCGGTTGATAGCGTTTTGGCGCGTCACCCCAAGTTGTGCTTTCAATTGGTACTGACAACGCTGTCACTAAGTAGTTATACTTTCTGCTGACAGCGCTGTCAATACTATTTATGATCAGCGATACTTTGGGTATATCTCGTTTCGTAGTAATCCCCCGGGATCAAGAAAACGAATGACTTGGCAGGACTTTGTCGATCAAGGTAGAGAATGTGCTAAATCAAAAAGTTAGTGTTTCGCTGCTATTGGTAGTGTTTTGCTTCGGTCTTTCATCTGTTGTTCGTCCAGGAGGAGCATCCGCTATGTATCCCGCGGCTAACCTGAAAAATGATACTTACCGGCCTGGCACGGATTGGAAACTGGTGTGGTCAGACGAATTTCAGGGCGAATCCATAAATGAAGCGAACTGGAATCTACTTGTGGCGGAGGCGGGACGTTTCAATGGAGAGTGGCAACGCTACACAGACAGCCATGCGAATGCCTATGTTGAGAACGACTGCCTGGTAATTAGGGCAATTCATGAAGGCGATGCTATTGCGCCCGGTCAATACTCGTCAGCGAGATTACATACTGCGCAAAAACACGCGTGGAAGTACGGCAGGATATCTGCGCGCATACAACTTCCGTATGGCGAGGGTATTTGGCCAGCATTCTGGATGTTGGGTGCGAATATTGATGAAAACGGGGGTGATACCCCATGGCCTCAATCGGGTGAAATCGATATTCTGGAATTGTATGGCTCTAAAGATGATGCGGTCGTGGAAGCGAATATTCACTACGCCGATAAATCTGGCGCACACGCAATGCTGGAGTCGCCTGCGTTCAAACTGGAGCAGGGCAAATTTTCTGACAATTTCCATGTTTTCGAATTGGAGTGGGACGCAACGGAAATTGCGTGGTTGGTCGATGGAAAAGAGTACGCATCGACGCCAATTTCCTCGGATGAGTTTTCAGAATTCCATAAAGAGTTCTTTATTCTCTTAAACATTGCCGTCGGCGGACACTCCGCCGGTCAACCCGACAGCACCAGCCCATTTCCGCAATACATGTACATTGATTGGGTGCGGGTTTACCAGCGAGCGTAATTGAACTTGTACATGATTTCAGGAATTAATCGTTCCCGACGCATTGGCGGTATTCCCCTGTCGCCGGCCTGTCAAAACAATAAAAAGCACGGGGAGAACAACGAGTTGCAGGAGAACTTTCTCGACTCGGAATCGATTTGGGGTGAAGCTCGATGAGCAGCGTATTCTCGGCCAAACCGCTACGCAGTGACCACAGCGCAGCGCACCGTAAGCACGGCAGTTTCGTGAATCGCGCGGGCGAACGCTTTTACAGCATTCGCGACGTTGATGAGATGCCGCCCTTCTTCATCAGCGTGGTTTCATCCGACGATCACTGGCTATTCGTTTCGTCAACGGGCGGACTTACCGCGGGCCGTGTGTCTCCCGAGACGGCCCTGTTCCCTTACATTCCGGTCGACAGAATTCATGAGAGCCTGACGCATACCGGACCGCGCACGATTTTGCGCCTCCGCCACGCCGACGGTGAGTATTACTGGGAACCGTTCAATCGCGAACACCGCGCGCGATATGCCATCAGTCGCAACCTCTACAAGAGCACGTTAGGCGACAAGCTGTGTTTTGAGGAGGAAAATCACGACCTGGATCTGGTCTTCCGCTACACCTGGTCGACGAGCGCGGAGTTTGGCTTCGTGCGTGACTGCGAGCTGCAGAATACCGGATCGGCCAACGCTCGCGTCGAAGTCGTTGACGGCTTGCAGAACATCCTGCCGGCAGGCACGCCGCGCTTCACCCAGGCCAACTCCAGCAATCTTGTCGACGCCTACAAATGGACCGAACTCGACGCGCAAACGGGACTCGTGTTCCTTACCCTGTATTCGGGCATCACGGACCGCGCAGAACCCTGTGAATCGCTCAAAGCGACGACGGCCTATTGTCTCGGCCTGAAAAACCCGACAGTGCTGGTGTCAACCACACAGCTCGACGCGT
>JBLHKV010000257.1:0-5393 GCA_047618115.1 Halieaceae bacterium
TTGCTTTGATGGTGGTTTTGTAGATTAAATAATGTCTATGCGGAGCGGGCGCTAGTCGCCAGAGAGTACAACGAGGGCCCTGTGGTTATGACCATGCTCCCTGAATGGGAGGGCAAAGATGTTCGAAGTAAGTTTGAAGAAGATACATTTTTCGATAGCAAAGTAGTAACTTATATGCGACTCGGGAAAATGGGGCTCATTCTGATCAACCCCACCAAGGAGAGCTGATAGATGTGGACAAAAATGGCGCTATTACTTTTGGGCAGCTTGGTGTCGGCTGCTGTCTGGTCGGCGCAAGCTGTCGAGGATGAACTGGTCTTTCGTGAACTATATCGGGAGCTGGTTGAAACTGACACTACGCTGTCTAATGGTAGCTGTACCGATGCCGCCAATGCCATGGCCACGCGCCTGAGATCCTCTGGCTTGCCCGATAGCGATATCCACGTCATTGTCGCGCAGGAGTGGCCCACGCAGGGAAACCTTGTAGCTACGCTGAGAGGGTCAGACCAGTCCCGGAAAGCTATCATATTACTTGCTCATATCGATGTGGTGGAGGCCAGGCGGGAAGACTGGGCTCGCGACCCCTTTAAGCTGATCGAGGAGGATGGCTATTATTATGGCCGTGGCACCTCAGACGACAAAGCTATGGCTGCTATATTCGTCGATATTCTGATGCGTATGAGCCAGTCTGGTTATCAACCGCAACAGTCCTTGAAGCTAGTACTAAGCTGCGGTGAAGAAACTTATAACACGTTTAATGGCGTCAGCTATTTGTTGGAGCATCACCGTGAATTGGTCGATGCTGAATTTGCGATCAATGAGGGTGGGGGCGGGCGGCTCGATAGCGATGGGCGACACTTGTTTCTCGCGGTACAAGCAGGTGAAAAGACGTACCAGGACTTCCGACTCGAGGTAGTCAACACCGGTGGACACTCCTCGCAACCCCGTAGCGATAACGCCATATATTCACTGTCCTCTGCCTTGAAGCGTATCTCTGAGTATAATTTCCCTGTTGAATTTAATGGCACCACACGAACCTACTTCGAACGATTGTCCGCGATGGGGGCGGGTCGGGAGGCCGATGATATGTTGGCAATTTTGCGCTCGCCGCCAGCGACCGATGCGCTGGAGCGTATCCTCACGAATCCGGGCTATAATTCCGTACTCCATACCACTTGTGTGGCTACTATGCTCGATGCCGGACACGCCCCAAATGCGCTTCCCCAAAATGCGAGTGCCAACGTCAACTGCAGGATTTTTCCTGGACATACCCAAGAAGAAATTCTCCAGATACTGGAACAGCTTGTCGATGATCCAGAGGTCGTTGTCAGTCTCGCAGATGCTCCCGAATTGACTTCTCCTCCCCCAGTGTTGACGCCAAAAATACTGGGTCCTATCGAAATGCTCAGCGAACAGATGTGGCCAGGCGTGCCGGTAATACCGACAATGATAGCGGGAGCGACCGATGGCCGGTTCTTTACCCCACGGGGGATTCCTACTTACGGTGTTAATGGGATTTTCCGGATGGCGGGTAGTTCCAACATACACGGATTGAATGAAAAGATGCGTATTACATCATTGTTTGAAGGTAGAGAGTTTCTCGAACGGCTGATAAAGATTTACGCTGAGTGATTCTTCTAGCTAACTGGGGCCAGCTGTAAACTCTGGAAGTCCGTCGGTAATGTCGTGCCATTGCGCTTTGCTACCGACGTAGATGTGCTCCTGAGCCTGCGTTCCCGGGTCGTCGTCGAGGCTGCCTAGCGGCGTTAAAGTAATGCCCCGATCCTTGTCGATGCGTGGCATCTTGGAACCGCAAATTTTGCAGAATGCCTGGGTGAAGAACTTTGCGCCGGGAAGCTTGTAGGTCTCCAGATGCTCCTCGCCACGGATATAGCTTACGCCCTCAAGCGAAGTGAATCCGTTGGTGGTGTACGCAGCAGAGCGTGCTCGACGGCAGCGTGAACAATGGCAGTTTCGAACTATAGAGAAAGGCTCGGTGATCCTGCACTCGATTGCGCCGCACTGACAGCTGCTGCGGACTACACCCTTTGACGCGGGTGTTGGATCTTTTTCTGCGACAAAACCAGAGGCAGTCCAGGGTGGGTAATGATCGTAATTGGGTAGTCCATTGGTGATCGGGTGCCACGGAGCGTTGTCCGCAACAAAAATATTACAGTCTGATTTTTTGCCAGTATCGTGGCAACCGGCGGGAACCACGATCTTCTCCCCAGTACGGTTGGGGTAGGGTGCAACGGAGCCGCACCGACCGCAGAAATTTCGTGTCAGCAAAGTGGAGGACTCAAATTGTACCAGGCTTGATTTGTCGCACGTCCAGTTAAACTGTTCTTGCTCAAGAAACCAATAAGTGCCAAAGGCCGCGCCGTGGCATTTGCGGCACATTTTACAGTGGCAGTTAAACGCCTGGTAGGGCTCCCCGGTAAATTCCCAGGAGAGGCTCCCGCACAAACAGCTGCCTTGATTTGCCATCTGATTCTCCACATCGCGATCTATATCTTATGCAGTCTAGCGTACCACTGAGCACGGCTTTTCGCCTACACTGTGTTTCACACGCCTCCGATTGGATACCATGTCATGATAACAGTACATCACCTCAATAATTCTCGCTCACAAAGAGTGCTATGGCTTTTAGAAGAGCTGGAGTTGGAATACGAATTGGTGAGTCATCAACGCGACCCCGATACCAATCTCGCCCCTCCAGAGCTTGAGGCTGTGCATCCCTTGGGTAAGTCACCGGTTCTGTCAGACGAAGATCACACGGTCATAGAATCTGGTGCGATTATTGACTACGTGATTCGTCGTTACGGTGGGGGTCGACTGAGCCCAGTAGTGAGCACTGGCGCACATGAGCGGTATCTGCAGTGGCTCCATTATGCAGAGGGTAGCGCCATACTGCCTTTGATGCTGAGGATGTATACCAGTCGATTGGCCGATGGTGGCGCAGATTTACAACCCCGTATTAATGATGAATTGAACCGCCACCTTGGATATATGGACAATTCACTGGGAGCTGACGACTGGTTTGTCGACAACACTTTCTCGGGGGCAGATATACAATTGTCCTTTGTCGTCGAGATTGCGCCGCTGCTTCACAGCCTTGAATCTTTCCCGAACCTGGCCAGATTTCGCGCTCGTTGCCAAGCTCGTCCCGCCTACGAACAGGCACTTGTGAAGGGTGGGAAATATGATTTTGGACCAACCCCCGGTTAACGGCGACAGCGACCCCGATCGTCGAATTCGGTTTATAAACTAGTTGCCGTCTGCAGTGCAATTTCAACCTGAACGAGCCGCGATAGCTGTGCTGGCTATTGCAGTAGCGCTGATAGTAGTGGTACTCGACGGGGGGCTATTGTTCCCCTACGTGGTAGCCAAACATCTGTATCTTCGTGGCGTCATTTTGCTCGGTTTGATTGCTTTGTGCGTGGCGTGCGTAGTTGATGTGTCGCGCTGCACCATGCGTTTTACCCCTCTTGTTTACTGCTTGCTTTGTGTACTATTTTTGTCTGCTTTTGCGGCTCTGCTGGGTGTCGATCCGAAGCTGAGTTTGGTGTCGACCTTCGAACGGATGGAAGGGATACTTGGGCAGATATACTGGCTTGGTCTTGTCGTGCTGCTGGCGATGATTTTGAAATCAGTGGACGACTGGCGGAGTTTTTTTCACTGGCAGTTGTTGGCGTCTTCGCTTATTGGTTTGCTAGCGATGATCTACCAGTTGACATCCTTTTCAGCTGGTACCACGTTGTTTTATTCCCCAGATGCAACTCGCCTCAGCGTGGGCTGGGGTAACCCCGGGTATTCTGGTTTGTACGCTGCCTGTAATTGTTTGCTTGCTTTCGGCCTGGCGAGCTCTGGCATTTCAGGCAGCGGCACAGAACAACGAAAAGACTGGTGTTACCGGGGCGTGATTGGGCTCTCCCTACTCATCAATTTTTGGGTGCTTTCAGCCAGTGACACACGCGGCGCAATGCTGGCATTTTGCGTGGCGCTGGGTTCGCTCGTAATGTTGATGATCGCTTTCCGTTGTCCTGTTGTTGGAGTAGTGATTCGCACTCGAGGTCGATGGCTTATTGCATTACTTGTCGGCATTATTTCGATATTAGCGGCGGGCCTTTGCCTCTGGATATTTACCGCTGAGAGTGAATTTACCAACCAGCTTGCCAGTATTTTTGATAGTCGAAACGACACCGTCCTTATTAGATTCAAAGTCTGGGGTATTGCATTACAGGCTATCGCCGAACGGCCACTGCTAGGTTGGGGCCCGGAGAATTTCGTCAAAATATTCGCGCTCTATGAACCCGATACAGCAAATATTCCGAGGGAATTTGACCGGGTCCACAATATCTATCTTGAGTCCATGCTGGGCGTTGGTTTGCTGGGTTTTACCGCCTGGATAGTCACTCTCCTGTACGGTCTGGGCAAGGCGTTAAATATCTGTGCCGGTGATTCTCAACCAGACCAGGGCGTTGCACTGGGGCTGATCGGCGTGTTGCTTTGTTACTTGATCCAGGGAATGTTCTGGCCAGACTCTCTGGTGGGCAATATCTATCTTGCGATATTCCTGGGTTACGTGATTTCCCGGGAAATTGCTGCGCCCGAGGTGGCTTTAGTAAACAGTAACGGCGTCATTGTCCGTAATGGCATCCGTGTCATCCCAGTATTCTGCATACTGGTCTTGTTAATGGGCTTACGATTGCATGTGCTTCAACCCTACCAGTTGGCCAAAGATACCAATGCACAGGCTAGAGGGCAGCAAGCCGGAGAAGAAGGACTCGCGCTGATGGCTATTCATCTGACAGCCGGATCGCTGCCAGCTGAAACAACGACTATTTTTCTAAAGCAACTAGGCGATAGTTTCGAGAATTATTCACCGGCAAATCGCGAGTTTGCCAGCGATCAGATTAAAGAGCTGGGATCACGAGAAATGGCTAGTGAATTTCCGCATTGGAAAATACTGGTTATGGCTTGCTATGCCGCCAATAAGAGCTTGGCACACAGCCCCGCATTGGACGGTCGAACGATAGCCTGGTTGGATCGATTGATAGATTTGGCACCTAATCGGCCGGAGATTATCCAGCTTCGGGGCTATCAATTATTACTGGCCGGGGAGCACGCCCAGGCCAACTCCCTTGTGGATGAATATCTGAGTCGCAACCCGACTCATACGGAAAAATTCTTACCGTTCAGTCGGGCGACTCGCTAGTTGGGTTGGTTCAGCGCTAGTTAATAGTGCCGTTGACGAGATTCACGGTGGCAATGGTTCGCCATGATGGGCCCGAGCTGCCGGGTGACGTGCTACCTTGCGTCGACTCTGAAATTCCAAAGGGCACCGATTTGATCAGTTGATTAGACTCGCCTTCGTTCAGCACAATATTGAC
>JBLHKV010000258.1:0-5391 GCA_047618115.1 Halieaceae bacterium
TCTCCGCCCTGGCCCAGCTTCAGCGGGATTAAAGTCCCCTGAGGAGACGATCCGATCCTGCGCACCACGGAGAGAATTGCGGAACGGGCCCTACTGCGCTCAGGCCGCGCGAATCGCCCGCCCCCGCATACTCGGCTCATTGTTGTGGTCGTCGTACTCTGACTCGGTAAAAGCCGGCCTTATGACAATGCAGATCAGGCGCTGCCACCATCGAAGCGCCGCGACACAAGCCAAGAGCATGGCCGCACACGTTATGAACATGAGTGTATTCATTTTCTTTCGACGAACGCTCAGCGTGAGGATTCGGCGCGGTTGGCGCCGATATCTTCGACGCTGTTTGTTAGGCAAAAACATACATCAGACATATTTATTAATTACTTCATGGCCTGGCCGCAGACTGCCATCGGCCTCGACGCAATGCAGTGTTCCTGGACTGCCTACTGGACCATATTCCGGCCGGTGAAGATCGGCGATCAAGCTGTGCTGCAAACCATATATCAACCAGCCAATATTACGGTCATTGAGAGCGCTTAAGTGCTTTTCCATAATGCGTACCCTTTCCTGATCGTCAACATGGCCCCAACAACATTCAGTGCTAATCAAAGGTTTACCCGTCTTCTCCCTGAGCTCTACACAAGCGTCTAGCTTCCGAAGCCAGTTTTCCACATCTGTATCATCCCCCAGCCAGTAATTATGAAAGTTGAGGATGTCGTTTAATTCAGGATACGTTTTTAGATGCTCCCATTTCCAGTAACCAACGCCTATTGGCGCAGTGGCTCCTTCAGTCTTGCATAATTCGTATACTGCTTTGAGCCATCGATATTCATACTGCTCAATCTCAGATGTGAGACCAGGCGTATTTTTATTGAAGTTATAGGAAAAGGGTTCATTGCATAAATCCCAGCTGAAAATCCTATTGTCCTCTGAGAAATGCTGCATGAGTGTCTTAACATAGTCCCGCCATTGGTCGTCAAAACTGCAACCAGCCCATCCGGAATCTGGGAGGAAGTGATCAAGGTAGATGCCACCCCAATCCGGCAAACCTGCATGCCAGCGATTAAAGAGCACAGGCATCACCAAAAGTTCCAAATTGGCCGCAATACCAAAAGCAGTGTCTACATTCTTGACGAATGCTTCCTTTTCCTCGTCCGAGCCAAGGGCAAAAACCTCCCAAGCAAGCCAGATACGTACTCCATTAATCCCTGGAAAATGCTTCTTGCCCCACCCGAGCTCACGCTCAAAAGCAGAGGCATCAAACCGGCGCCATATATCCGCACCAGTGCAAGCATAACTTGGCTGGTAGTTAAATCCTCGAATACCTGATATATCCATATGTTTCTACTTTCCTTTCTTGCCTAACGTTCGCACTGAGGTTTTGCGCGCGTCGCAAGCAATAGCCTCCAGTGCTTTGTTATCTAATTTTTTCTAGTTTTGATTTCACTAAAACCACAAAGCCCTGGATACGTTGTTCATCTTGAAATGCCGACTTCGGGATTACAGAGAAGCTTCGTTTCGTCATGTACAACAGAATGTGGTTGGGGGTGTCCAGGTACCATGTAAAAAAGCCCCAATTCAGGTCGGACTTACCTTCTGTACTTTCGACATGGATGGAGTCTTCTTTGATGATAACGGAAATGTGCCCAGTGTATTTCTTTGCGTCCCGAAATGCTTTTCGCCACAGCAGTGAGCGAACACCCGTGATCAGGATGAGTGCACCTCCGGCTGCAGCGAGGAAGAGTGCGAGCCAGAAGGTGATTAGCATCGCGAGGCCAAGTGCGACGCAAACAAGACCAGTAATCACGTTGGACATCGTGCCTTGGCGGTGTGCTGACCAATGCGCACCACAGGCCCGCATAAATTCAGACTCGTCCATTCGATATCTGATTGAAATTGGGTCCATTACTCTCTCTCAGATAACGCTTGCCGTCACAATTTTCTGAATGGCCGCGGCCATTCAGAAATATTTGTGCAAGGCTTTGTTAGCTCTCTTACCTCTTCTTTAGATAGCTGGATAGATCTCGGTAATAATTCTCATGAGGAGCGATCATTATCAACTCCAGATGGTCTCCGATAAGTCGATATGAAAGAAGGTACTGTGTTGCATGTATCTTGAATTTAAGGACGAACACACCCCTGAGATCACCTTTCTTTTCTTGTCCTATGGCTGGGTCCTTAACGATCTTCCGGATCTGGGTGTCGAGGATCTTCTTTTCTTGCTTACGAAATCTTCGGACTTTCTTTTTGAATGAACCTGATTGCAATATTTTCATATCAGATCAACCAAATTCATATTCGGAAGATTCGCCCTGCTCAAGTTCTTCAACCCCGATCAATATGTCCTTTATCAATCCATACGTTAGTTCGGGGTTCTCTTCGGCACATTTTCCAATTTTAGCCCAATGTTCGATTTGGCCGGTAACAGAGCGATTGTCAACGGCACTGATAAGTCTCGCCTCTCTTACCAGGTTGTCGGAAACTCTTACTGCTGTGGTCATGATGCATCCTCCTATCTCTATGCTGTTGCAATAGTAGTACATTGCGTTGCATAATGCAACGCTTTCTGGAGCTAACTTGTGATTAGCCATTACTCAAGCGGGTTATCAAAGTTATTGAAGCCCCCGTTTGTCCTGACTCTATGCCGCAACTATTTCCTGTTCAAGACCTTTGCTAGTTTTCCAGGGATTCACAGATTCTGATAAAAGCGGTTCTAGATCGGGTTATCCAGGGGAAATCCGTGGATAACCCGCCCCAGAACTACAACAGAGTCGCTACAGGCGAGTGAAGCCGTTGCTGGTTGACAGCAGAGCTCTGCCTGAAAATGCCTTTAACGCACCTGGCCTGGCCGATTGCCACTCCGCTTCGCTCCGTTGCCGCCCTGCGGGCAGCCCGTCTCCCTTCGGTCGGCTCTGCGCCACGATCACTGTTTCATTTGGAATCGGCTATTTGTGCATTGAAAGTCCGTCTTTGGAAACATAGTCTGGGTACATCAAGCGAGTTTAACGGCCAATTGTGGGTAATGTAATTGATGAGGCTAAAAGCAAATTCCTGTCAGTGAACCTTTTCTTTGCTATGGTTCGACGCTCAACCGCACAGCGGCGTTCGATCGGATGGCGATTGGAAGATCGTGCTCTACGATTCGGTGCGAAATTGCAGCTGGTATAGAGAGGAACCGCTGAATGGAAGAGCACAGCATCGACATCACCGCCAACTGGCAGGGCGCGGAGGGATGGTCCGATCGGATTCTGGTGCGGGAGCCGGCCGTCCGTGACCGGGAGTGGCGAAGCTTCCGGCAGACTCTTCTCCTGCCGGCGGGCTCGCACGAGCTCGAATTGGTGTACGACGCTGCCGACGATCACTTCCAACCGCCCGTGCTGGTGGACAGCGAGACGTCCTTCCGTAGACTGCGCGTGGATGGCCTGCTGTGCGCCATCGAATTGGCCCCGCGTGACGCGGCCGGGCAGCGGCGTGGCCGCTTGCGGCTGGCGAGGGCGGAGGATGCCGCGGTCGCACTGGAAATGACGATTGCCTCCACGCGGCCGCTGCGGACGATCCTGCACGCCGGCACGTCCTGCCCCCATGACGACCGCTACGTCGCCGTAGCGCCGGAGAGCGCCGATCAGGTGGTTCTGGCGCGCGGCATCCCCTTCCTGACCCATGGCGTGGATGCCCAGTTCATCGGCGCCGGGCTGGATGGGCGCGAGCGCACGGGGCTGGGACCGAAAGACGCCGACGCATGCTCATTCCCCTGCGACGACGTGGCCACCCGGAGAATCCATTTCGCGGGGATGATCTCCAGCTTCGATGTAGCGAACGGGTCCTGGTACAGCGCCAAGGGTGACCACGGGTACTCCCACTTTCCCGGCGACTGCGCCGGCGTGATCCGCTTGCGCTGGGCTGATGACTCCTGGTCGGACGTCCCGCTGATCTACGGTTTCAATTTCTGGTACGGGCGTCCCTGGGACATCAACTGGTTCTATTCGCCTTTCCGCCAGCCTTGCATGAAGAATCCGAACACGGATGCTGACCTCTTTGGCGGGGATCCGGCACCGCGGGAAATCATCCGCTCGGCGGTGCATTTGGTCGACGGCGAACGCAGTTTCGGAGGCCTCAGCAATGCGATGCGCTATGTGTTCACGCTGGAAACGGGCGGTCGGAAGATCCGGGAAATTGTGATCCGCGGCGCGCAGGCGATGCATGGTTACCCCCTGATTGGCGGGATCACCCTGGAGCGCGACCGGCCATCTCCTGCCGGAAGGGCCGGGGTGTTGCCGTTGTTGACCCATGACGAGCCCGTGGTCTGCCCGGTGAACCTGGAGCTGGCCTGCGGCGAGGCCTGGCGGGATGGCGTGGCGCGGCTGCAGGACGTGCTCTGCGCCTCTCGCCGCCGGGTGCCGGAACTGGACGCGCCGGTTATTCCTGAAGCCTACTTCGGACCGCGTTACGAGTTTTCCGGCACTCAGACAGCCATTCGGACGGCGACCTACCTCTACCACAACGGCCCGGAATGCGCCGCCCATATCGCCGACAGCGGCACGGGGTGCTCGTCCAGCACGGCCCGCAAGGCGGTGGCCCACTACACCATGGGGATGGGGGTCTGGCGCACGACCGAATCCCTGTACGACGGGCTTGCCGATTTTCTGGTCAAGTACCGGCAGGGGCGCCCCGGTGCATTTCCCGGTATGGGCAGTGCCTGGAGCCGGGGCGTGGGCGAGTTGCTGCGCGAGGCCGTGGCCTTCGGCTACGACAAATACGCGGACTCCTACATCGACTGGCTTGACTGCTGTTTGTTTGAGGATGCCACCCCGCCGCACTGGATCCGCTGCCCCGGCTGTGGAACGGCTTCAGTGGGGTTCCAGCGCCGAACGGTCGGTGATGTGGAAGAAACCGGGAACCGCGAGAATGACGGTCATGGCATCTGCATGTGGGGACGCTACATGGCTTGGCACTGGGCTGGTCGTTCGCGTCAGTGGAACGAGCACCACTGGGCCGCCACCGCGGCATCCGCAGAGTGGATTGTCTGGCAATTGGAGACCGGAACGCTCTTTCCGGGCCACGGCAAAGACGTCCTCTACACCGAGAGCGAATGTGCTCATGGCAGTGTTGACATCTATTCCTCCTACAACTGTCTGCACGGGTTGAAGCTGGCCATCCGCATGGCGGAGCAGTTGGAAAAGGCGGCCGAGGTGGAGTGCTGGCGCGCCGCCTACGATCGCCTCCGGGCCGGTATCCTGCGCGAACTGGTGGACGAGAGTCTCTGCGGGCCGATCTGGCAGACCGAAGCGCATTGCGACTGGCAGGACCATGCGCACAAGCTGGTCCACCTGCATCTGGCGACCGAGGGCGACAGCTTCACCCCGCTCTGCGACGATGCCGCCGGTGACGAACTGGAGC
>JBLHKV010000259.1:0-5375 GCA_047618115.1 Halieaceae bacterium
ATTATTGCGTAGGAATTGTTTTTTGAAGGCAAACATCTCATCGGGTGGCAGCAGTTCCACTACTTTTGGGCGATGTACGCAGAGCCATTGATCCTGTACTTCAGTTGCCCGGTGCATCACCGAGTCGATATCCCAGAGGGTGTTATCCAAGTCAAAACTGATGGTCTTTATCTGCCGATTAGTAGCCATGCCTCAGTCGTTGTCCCCGCTCTTTTTTCGCAAAGCACGTGGGTGAGAGGCGTCGTAAACCTTCGCAAGATGTTGGAAGTCGAGGTGGGTATACACCTGAGTGGTCGCTATATCTGCGTGTCCCAGTAATTCCTGTACGGCGCGCAGATCGCCGCTGGATTCGAGCATGTGAGTTGCAAATGAGTGTCGTAACATGTGGGGGTGGATGTCCTGACCAATAGCACGTTTAATTCCCATTCTCTTGATTCTGTCCTGAATGTTACGTGGACTGATGCGGGTTCCGCGCTGGCTTAAAAACATCGCTGTTTCGGTGGGTTTATCCGGTCGGATGGTCAGCCAGCGGGCGATAGCCGTTAGTGCCATGGAGCCTACCGGTATGGTTCGCGTTTTGGAGCCCTTGCCGGTCACAGTAATCAGCTTGGTGGACCTATCGATGCAACCCAGATTCAGCTGGGTCAGCTCGGACAGACGTAGGCCTGACGAGTAGAACAATTCTGCTATTGCCTGATCCCTGATTTCGAACCAGCTTTCTCCGTTGCCACCCAGGTACTGGTGGAGCTGATCGGCATCGAGGGTTTTCGGGAGTTTGCGTCGACTCTTGGGGGCGCTGATACCGACAGCTGGATTGACCTTTAGCTGCTCGCTGCGGCCCAGATACCGATAGAAACTGCGCAGGGTCGACAACTTGCGTTGGATGCTGGAGCTGGACAGACCCTTACGATGTAGCATCGCGGCATATTGTCGGACATCGGCAGCGTGTACGCTGGAGGCGGTCGCCAACTCGCGTTCGCCACAGAAGTACTGGAATGCTATGAGATCTCTTTGGTAACTATCGATGGTGTGGCTCGACAATTGTCTGACTTCATGAATGTAACGAAGAAAGCGGTCGATCTGTTCGACCAGCGCAGACATAGTGGTCTAACCGGTGCCCAATGAAAATTTTGGCAGCAGCCTGATAAGGACCTCTGCGATATGAGTGAGGAATAAGGTACCCATGTTGCTGCGGTAATAATCGGGGTCGGAGCTGCCGACGGCGATGATGCCAAACTCTAGCTTGCCGCGCAGTGGAATGAGTGCCGCTGAGCCTATTCCAGAGCCTGCGCCGGGAAACAGGTACTCTAGCTCATCCTTGCGGAGTGCGCCGCATACCGCTTTGTCGCCCTTGATGAGTGCCCCCAGTTCACGTCGGGCGATCTCGGGAGACTCCATTCGGCACTCAGGCGTCGCTCGTTTCGGGTCGCCGTAGAGGATAATGCTGGCGTGCTCGACACCAAAGTCCTGGGCCAAACTCAGCAGAAAACTGGAGGCCAATTGGTCCGTGTTTTCGGCTTCGAGCAAATTCAGTATTAGCTCGCGGGTCAGTTTGAACAAACGATCATTATCGCGCGCGTTTTCCATGAGACTGTTAAGACGTTTGCGCATCTCCATATTTCGTTCGCGCAGCACGCTGACCTGGCGTTCCACCAGCGAGACGGTAGAGCCATCGCCGTGACGGATTTCCAAATGGTCGAGAACATCCGGGTGCTGATCAAAAAAATCGGGGTGCTGGCGCAGATAATCGCGAATGGCCTGTTCTTCTACGGAAGCAGCCTGGGCTGGGGTTTTCTCAGTGTTTTTTAACATCGTTTGCCGCTTACCTGTTGTCGTATCGATTGTGAGTCGCGGTTGTTTGGTTCAACTTACTACAGTCTGATCTGACCCTCAAATGTAGTCGAGGCCGATCCGACCATTATGACGGGCTCTCCCGGTCCATGCCACCTTATCTGTAGCTCTCCACCGGTCAAGCGAACTGAAATAGGGGAGTCGTCGAGCCAGTTTCTGGCACGAGCGTAAACCACCGCCGCGCAAGCCCCGGTCCCGCATGCCCTGGTTTCGCCAACGCCGCGTTCGAAGACCCGCAAATCAATGTGAGTGCGGTTCTTAATACTTATGAACCCCACATTGGTGCGATCGGGGAAGCGAGGGTGACACTCGATCAGTGGTCCCAAGTCAGCCACCCGCGCATCGGCCACATTGTCCAGCCGGATCACAGCGTGTGGGTTGCCCACTGAAACGGCGCCAATCTCGATGGATTCGGTACCCAAATCCAGGAGATAGCTGAGTGCTTCGGTGTCGGCTTGGAAGGGAATTTTACTGGGTTCGAATTCCGGTGCGCCCATATTGACCTCAACTATGGCATCGTCGCCTATGTGCCGATTACCGGGGTCCAAAAGATTGAGTTCGATCATGCCACCCTTAGTGTCTACATTGATCTTCTTTTTACGCGTCAGTTTTTGGTCGCAGACGAACTTTGCGAAACAGCGCGCTCCGTTACCGCACTGTTCAACTTCGCCGCCATCCGCATTGAATATGCGGTAGGTAAAGTCGGCCTCTGGTGTTCGCGGTGGCTCGACAAGTAATACCTGGTCGCAACCCACGCCCGCGTGCCGATCAGCCAGCTGTAGAACGTGCCGTGGCAGAATATTGAAATTTTGACTAATCAGGTCGATGACCACAAAGTCATTCCCCAAACCGTGCATTTTGGAGAAGTGTAATACCATGGTGCTACGCCCCACTCGGGAGCATCGACTCAGCGCTGTAAAGCTCGCTGAGTACCTCCCGTCGGCGAACGGTGTGAAATTCCACGCCATCCACCATGATTTCTGCCGCTCGCGGTCGACTGTTGTAGTTTGAACTCATGACAAAGCCGTAGGCGCCGGCGCCGGCGACGGCGAGTAGATCGCCCGTGTCTAATGCGAGTTCGCGCTCTCGAGCCAAAAAGTCACCGCTCTCGCAGACTGGACCGACAACGTCGTAGGTTTTGATGGGTCGCTCCAGTTCCCGGTCGACTGGCATGACGTTCAGCCACGCCTGGTACAAAGCCGGTCTAATCATGTCATTCATGGCAGCGTCGACAATCGCAAAGTTTTTTCCGGTCTGGTCTTTTAGATAGTCTACTCGGGTTAACAAAACGCCTGCGTTGGCGACTATCGAGCGGCCCGGCTCGAACAAGAGAGTAATCTGCCTGTCTCCCAGTTCATTTCTCAGCGCTCCAACGTAATCGGCTATAGCAGGCGGGGTTTCATCTTTGTAGTTAACGCCCAGGCCGCCGCCCAGGTCCAGATGTTGAAGCTTTATGCCGCAACCTTCGATGTCATTGACCAGTTCCAGAAGTCGATGTAGGGCATCCACAAAGGGTCTGATTTCGGTTAGCTGTGAACCAATATGGCAATCCAGGCCGCTAACCCTGATGTTTTCCATAGCTTCAGCACGTTGATAGACGGCTAGTGCCTGATCGTGGGCGATTCCGAATTTGTTGTCTCTAAGGCCGGTTGAAATGTACGGATGGGTACCGGCGTCGACATCGGGGTTGACCCTCACTGAAACCGGCGCAACCGTGCCGAGCTCTTCAGCGATTGCATTGAGGACATCGAGCTCGACACTGGATTCCAGATTGAAGCAGTAAATACCCAACTCTAGCGCGCGTGCCATCGCCGCACGAGTTTTGGCCACGCCGGAAAACACTATTTTTCCTGGATCTCCACCCGCTGCTACCACTCTTTCGAGCTCGCCCTCGGATACGATATCAAATCCGCTACCCAGCTTGGCGAGTACGTTTAGCACTGCCAGATTTGAATTTGCTTTTACCGCATAGCAGATTAGATGCTCACAGCCTTGCAGCGCTTGCCGATAGGCTGTGAAATTTTCCTCGATAGCGCTGCGTGAATAAACGTAGGTGGGTGTACCTACAGCCTCGGCAATGGCGGCGAGTGCAACGTCTTCGACGTGGAGTTGAGCTCCGCGGTAGTGAATTTGATCCACTGGGGTGGCCTAGTTCGAGCTTACTGGAGTTGCCGGCGTTGAATCCGGGATAATCAGGTCGCCCTTCTGACCGCATGCGCCTAGCAGGCAGGACAATAAGTAAACGGTCAATAGTGTGCGCATACGTTGTTTCCGATCTCAAAAACCGCCTATTATAGCTGGCGGCGGCTGACACTGCGACAGCTCTGGCGACCACGATTATAAATTATGAACAGGAGTATTGGGTAACGTCATGACCGAGGCAGATTTTCACGAAAAATTGGACGACTTGTTTGATCGACTGGAGATGGCCCTGGAGACGGCGGCCGATACTGCCGATGAAGATATAGACTGTGATCTGGCCAATGGCGTGCTCACGATTACACTGGCCAATGGAAGCAGCATCATTCTCTCGCGGCAACCCGCAACCCGACAGCTCTGGCTGGCGGCAAAGGCCGGTGGTTTTCACTTTACGCTTGACGAGGCGGCAGATGCTTGGATCTGCACTCGCAGCGGAGCAAGTTTTACTCAGCTTTTCGGCGGGTCTTTGCAAGACCAGGCAAAGCTGAACTTACCTGCGAACTGGTAAAGTTGTACGCGGTAAGATGATCGAAGAGATCGGCTCGATATTTTATCGGCAATTGGTTATTGCCGGCCTCGCTACAATTATTTATTCACCGCTGTCAGCTATCGCCCCCAGCGCGATGGGGCCTACTAGCCGGGCTGGCCGCGACTGTCGATAGCAGCAAGCGCCCGCTGGGCTGCAGCCAGAACCTGTGCTGGTGCTGTGCCACCGTGGTGATCGCGAGCCGCGATAGAGCCCTCGACGGTCAATACCTCAAATACATCTTCGTTTATGTCTCTTGAAAACTTTCGCAGTTCCGCAAGGCTCATTTCGGAAAGATCCTGTGCCGTGGCGATGCCGTGAGAAACCGCCTTACCAACGACTTCGTGGGCGTCTCTGAATGCCATGCCACGACGGACCAGATAGTCTGCAAGATCTGTAGCGGTGCTGAACCCGGTGGTGGCGGCACTCCTCATTTGCTGCTTATTAGGAATGATTGCCGGAACCATATCGGCGTAGGCACGCAGGCAGTCAAGGACGGTGTCCACGGTATCGAACAGTGGTTCCTTATCTTCCTGATTATCCTTGTTGTATGCTAAAGGTTGTCCCTTCATTAGCGTCAGTAGCGAGACCAGATTACCATTTACCCTTCCGACTTTGCCTCTAACCAATTCCGGAACGTCGGGGTTCTTTTTCTGCGGCATAATCGAGGAGCCAGTGCAGAAGCGATCGGGCAGTTCGACGAAGTTGAACTGAATTGAGGTCCACAACACCAACTCCTCCGAGAACCTGGACAGGTGGGTTAGCAAGGCTGCGGCAAAGGAGCAAAATTCGATGGCGA
>JBLHKV010000260.1:0-5364 GCA_047618115.1 Halieaceae bacterium
GATATCGTATCATTATCTTCACTGGGGCTTACAGCGTCTGCCGGCTATACGCTAAACTAATGCCATGAGAAAAATAAATCACGCCGTGGTGCGCCCAAAAGCCAGTCTCGACCTACTTTCGCGCAGGGAAATCCTCGGTCTGCTGGCAACCGATGAAAAGGTGTTGGGTGTATTTCGCGATTGTGCTCTAGCTGTCATGAACACCGGCAGTGCGCAGGACGATGCCTCAGAAGTGCTCAACGAGTTTTCGGACTTCGCAATTCAGGTAGTGCCTGAGTCCCGCGGCATCAAGCTAGAGGTGTTCAACGCACCAAGCTCTGCATTTGTCGACGGCAAAATGATCCGCGGCATCCAGGAGCACCTCTTTTCCGCGTTGCGGGATATTGTCTACACACACTACAAATCGAATCACCGTGATGATGGGCTCCATGAGCGCGGCGTAGCCATTTCCGACGAGGTGTTCAGGACCCTGCGTAATGCCGGCGCTGTAAAAAGTAACCAACCACCAAATTTAGTCGTCTGCTGGGGAGGCCATTCTATAGATCGCCTCGAGTACAATTACTGCAAACAGGTCGGCTACCACCTTGGCTTGCGAAGCCTGGACATTGCCACCGGTTGCGGCACCGGGGCAATGAAGGGGCCGATGAAAGGAGCCGTCATCGGCCACGGCAAGCAACAAATACGGACCGGCCGCTATGTGGGCATTACTGAACCGGGGATTATAGCCTCTGAGTCGCCCAACCCAACTGTGAACGAATTGGTTATTCTGCCCGATATAGAGAAACGGCTGGAGGCCTTCGTACGGCTGGCACATTGCATAATAGTATTTCCGGGGGGCGTTGGGACACTCGAGGAAATTCTGTACCTGCTGACCTTGATGATACATCCCGATAATAGTGAGGTTCCACTCAAAATACTGTTCGCAGCGCCCGAGGGGAGGGAAGACTACTTCCAGCAGATCGATCAATTCATTAAAAATACAATCGGCGAGAAGGCCACAAATTACTATGAAATCGTAGTGGGGAAGCCGCTGCGCGTAGCACAGCTCGCCCGCAAAGGCGTCGAGGAGTTACTGCGGTGCAGACGTGCTCGGGATGAATCGTTCTCCTACAATTGGAAGTTGCATATTCCCTTTGAACTTCAAAAGCCCTTTGAGCCTACCCACGAGTCTATGAGTCAATTGCGACTGATACACGAGCAACCACCTGTGGAACTCGCCACTCAGCTGCGCTGCGCCTTCTCAGGTATTGTTGCAGGCAATGTCAAGGCGTCCGGGATAGCGCAAGTGCAGCGGCACGGGCCATTTCAACTCCATGGAGACACCGACATTATCGAAGCACTGGGTTTGCTACTACGAAATTTCGTCAGAGATGGACGAATGAAATTAGACGGTGAAGGTTACCGGCCTTGTTATGAAATCAATCCGGGGAAAATTAATGAATGATATCAGCGAAAGTGAACGCAGGGTTGTCGATGGGACAGCATGGGATGAGTTCTGCGATCAATTAAAAGTGCTGGGAAAGCAAATACAGCGACCGGAAACACCCGGTAATAGCCTGGACAAGGCCGAGGGCTATCGCTACCTGACGCGACTATTGCGAGGGGGGCTCGAGTCCATAATGGAGGCTGGTACTGCAGAGTATCCAGTGCTACGAGGCCTGGGCCACATGGTAAAAATGGGTGCGGACAACCCGGACAATATCTATCAGGGCTGTGCGCTCAAGGGTTGCTATAAGTACCGGATAAGTGGCACACGAGGCTCAGTTCACTATCTGGGCTTCAGCACCATATCCGGAAGCTATGGCAGCAGTGCGAGCATGACCACCGATGGCTTCCTGGATGCAGATGATCTAGACGTGGATTCAGACGGCAGTTTTGAAATTATTCTGAGCGAAGTCAGGCAACCGGGCAACTGGTTGCCCATGACGGAGGCAACTCGCAGTATCAATATCCGCCAGACCTTTCTGGATAGAGAGACAGAAACAGCCGCCCAATTAAACATCGAGCGAATTGATGCCAGCACTCGTCCGGAAATTTTCAGCGCTGACAAGCTCGATATGAACCTCAGTCGACTGACCCAATACTTGCACGGCACCGTAAAATTGTTCGCCGATTGGTCCGCCAGCTTTACCCCGAATATCAACACCTTGCCCGCGGCCGATCAGGCATACTGCCAGAGTATCGGTGGGGACCCGAATATCTACTATTTTCACAGTTACTGGGAATTGGGCGAAGACGAGGTTTTAGAGATTCGAGCCCGCCGTATTCCAGAGTGTACAACCTGGAATTTTCAGTTGGACAACTACTGGCTGGAGTCTTTGGATTATCGGTACCACCAGGTCACTATTAATAAGTGCACGGCAAAGTATGAAGATGATGGCAGTGTCATTGTCTACATCGCCCACAGCGACCCGGGGCAGGGCAATTGGATAGATACCGCGGGACACCAGTTGGGTACTATGTGTTGGCGCTGGATAGGCACTGAGGACCACCCTGACCTCGAGACTCGGGTATTACGACATTCCGAGCTCTGAGCTGGGCTCATAAATAGGTAATTTTCACACTTATTAGACTGAGCGATGGGCAACAGAGCTAGTATGATAAGAATACACACGGGCTAAGACTCGTGGGGTAAAGCGGTCAAGCTTGTTTGATCGAAGAATAACGATTTGAGGTTTTTATGTCAGTTACAGGTACAGTTAAGTGGTTCAACGATAGCAAGGGTTTTGGTTTTATTGAGCAGGAAGGTGGAGCGGATGTATTCGTTCACTACAGCGCCATCACTACCGACGGATTCAAGTCCCTTCAGGAAGGTCAAAAAGTCACTATGGATGTGACCCAGGGTCAAAAAGGCCCACAGGCGGAAAACGTAATTCCCCTCTAGTAATTGCTACCTGCCGGCGCATCGCTGCGCCCGGCAGGCACTCCCTCAACTCTACGGTAGAACACTTCTCAACGCGGTGCTTAACCAAGAGAGTTATCAGTAATGCCGCCGGACAGCCAGCAGGTTTGGGTTTTCGGGTATGGCTCACTGATTTATCATGCCGATTTTCCCTATGTCGATAGCAGACGCGCGAGCATTGTTGGCTGGCGGCGCCGATTCTGGCAAGGTTCTCACGACCATCGCGGAACACCCGAGGCACCTGGACGGGTGGTTACCCTCGAAGAATCACCGGGAGAGTTGTGTCAGGGTCGGGCCTATCTTATCGATCATGGAGTTTTTCAGCACCTTGATCATCGCGAGAAGAATGGCTATGAGCGCTATCCCTTGCCTATCACGTTGGCAGATTACGGCGTTCGAGACGGTGTTGTGTATATCGCCCCCGAGGGTAATTTCGCCTGGTTGGGCGAGAAAACTGCTGCAGAGGTAGCCGCGCAAATAGCGCAATCTACCGGTCCCAGTGGTAAAAATCGGGATTACGTTCTCAATCTGGCGGCAGCACTGCAAGAAATGGAAATAGAAGACGCCCATGTGTTTGAGCTGGCGCTACTACTTAAAACCCTGTAGCGCTTACTAGTCGCGGCTATCGGGGTCGAAATCATACACGCCCATTATAATACCTTCCGGTACATTGGCTAATGCGCTCTGAATGCGATTGTAAACAAAGCCGTGGGCATTACCGGTGAGCGCATCAGCAATAATGCCTTCTTCGTCACAGTCCCGGGCAGACTTCATCATGCGTTCAAAATTGAACATGAAATTCTCAGTATGGCGCGTACGAATGGGCGTCCCAAACAGTACTTTGAAGCGATAGCGATCATCTCCCAAGAGCATTACTCTAAGGAGCGCTCGGCTGAAAACTTCGTGGTTCTCTGTGCCAATAGTGGCCCACATACTTGACATTTCTTCGGGAGAAACCTTTTCAGTATTGCCCTCGGCAGACTGGCTGGAAATAAACAGCAGTCCAATAATGGAACCCAGCTGCCGATTTACCGCCTCTGCAATACGCAGGAAAGACTCTCTGCGTTGGTGTACCTCGGACGCCGCGATTGATTCAGTCTGTCGTTCCGCTTGCGACGCCGATTTCTGAATCTCTATAAACTGCATTTTCATTGCTTCGGTGTTCTGCGCAAGCTCCTTCTTTTGAAGAAAATAGCCAATAACCAACCAAAGAAACGCCAGTGGAGCGAAGGCGCCCTCCAGGAAATTACCCATCAGCTGTACCGGGAGGTCATAAAAATTCGACCAACCAACTGAATGAGAAACATATAAAATCATTAATAACAGATAGCTAGAGCTTACAATTAATCCAAAAACTATCCTCCAGTCAGACTCCACCGGCGCCTTAAAACGCCTTTGGTTTGCAGTGGTTTCGGCCATTTTAGCGAGTGGATTCTCAGTTTGTTCCATAGCTTTACCAGCCCCAATGGGGGATTAATGGGCAGTTTGATTTATAGCCTAATATTATGCTGATGTGCATCGGTTAAGCAATCAAGAAAGGCACTCGCGAGGTTGGTTGCAGTCGGGGAGCGGCGGGTAATGACATAAAAACTACAGTTGTAGGAAAACCTCGGAATAATGACTTTTCTCAGCTGACCTTTTCGCTCGAAGCTGGCGGCATAGTGATCGGGAAGATGTCCGAGATAGCGCCCAGATAGTATCAACTGTGCTATAGCTTCCTGATCGTAGGCCGTCGCATGTCTCGTTAACTTCAATTCACGGCCCAGCTCCATATTAGGTGAGTGGTAGCCGAGACCCGCATAGCGACAGCTAAAAACATCTGCCTGGAGTAAGAGGGCTTCCTCGAGCTCAAATAGAACGTGGCCCTGGCCACAATAGAGATGAACCTGTTCCTGAAAAAGTTCATGATAAACGAGGCTGGAGGATGTTCTATGGCCCGGAATAATACCCAGGTGATAGCGTCCATCAATAACACCGCGCTCGATCTCATTGAGCGCCCCAACCCGTATTTCGACTTCTGCTTCCGGCGCTCGATCGTCAAATAAGCGCAGTGCATTACTGATTTTTGATTCTGGATTGGTGACTGTTTTATCGAACAGAGCGAGAACCAGTGTGCCACCCAAACTCTGATGAATGGACCTGACTTCGGCCCGAAACTCATCAATCGCAGCGAGCATACGCAAAGTGCCTTCATAAACCTGGCGTCCCTCGGCCGTTAGCCCAAAGCCGGCGCGTCCGCGCCTACAAAGGTTAACCGACAGGCGGGTTTCAAGGTCTTTAATATGTCGGCTTATAGTAGACCTGCTTATATTCAGCTCGAGTTCCGCCGCGCTGAAGCCGCCGGATTCAGCTACTACTTTAAACACCCTTAGTAGTCTGACGTCGGTATCTGCAATTTGACCTAATAGCGCTTTTTTTACCACAGGCTGGCTGCCCCTTATTTTAGTTGTAATAATATACAT
>JBLHKV010000261.1:0-5334 GCA_047618115.1 Halieaceae bacterium
ACAAGCCGGGAAGGCCGGGAATTACTTCGGCATAAGCCCGACATACTGCCCGTACTCAGCGATCGCGAGGCGCTGCGGGCTATGCCTGAAGGTAGCCTGGGGCGGGCCTACCTCAACTTTGTGGAATTGCAGCACCTGAGTGCGGACGGCCTAGTGGAGGCGAGTGAGGAGGCGCCCCCGGAGCTAGAGGCGACTCCAGAGGAATACTGGTTGGCCAATCGCCTGCGTGACATTCACGACCTGCAGCATGTCCTGTGCGGTTATGGGCGGGACGAGTTGGGCGAACTGTCCCTGTTGTCCTTCATGGTTACCCAGACACCTAACCGCGGTGTCGCATTTATCATCTTTATGGCAAAACGCAAGTTCCGCGAGGAAGCGCCCAGTATTCCGGTGGTAGAGTGTATCGAGGAAGGACGGCGTATCGGCGAGGGAGCTACGTGGTTCGCCCGGGTGAACTGGGAAGAGCGGCTTGCAGAGCCCCTGGAACAGTTGCGCACTGAACTCGGTATAGGAACCCCCCTTGTCTACCGCGATGCGATTGCCAGCGCCGACTCCAGTGGTACACCTTTGCCGATTTGAGGCTCGATGTATTACAGCTCTAATTTTCGTCTTCATGCACTGCAGCAAGCCGCTCCAAACTATCGCTTGACCAAGTTTCATCTACGGAATAAAACACGGGTACTACGCGAGCATCTTGCGAGAGTGTAATCCAGGGCTGCTTTGTTTCAGTGAAAATATGGATATCTGGCGGCAAGTGGTCTGGTTCATCCAGTGTCCCCACTCGAATGAAATTAAAGGCTGGTCCAAACCCGGAATAATGACTCCACAGTGCAATTCTACACTGTGGGCATCTGGCAATTAATTGTCCTTCGCCACTGTCTGAAGGCGTATTAATAAGTTCGGGCTCGCCTGTAGTTGTAGTAACTCTATCAGCCTCGATTAGAGCGTTTAAGGCGAATGACGCGCCTGTTTCACGTTGGCACCAGCGGCAATGGCAGCAATGAACGATCAGTGGCGTAGTGTCAAGTTGATAGCGGATGTTGCCGCAATCACACCCTCCAGCAAGTGGGTATAATGTTGACATGGTGTAACTCCCGTAAATACCGTACTAAGGTAATTGAATCATTTTCTTCTAGCCATACGCCCAATATTGTATAGGCTAAGAAGATGCGGCGACACCTTCTACATCAATTCGGTCTCAACTTACAAAATGGCTATTAAACCGCAGGCGGCATAGATTTTGAACTTAGTATGAATGGGCGAATAAGCACCTATCTCGGCATATTTGGCGTAGTTGTTGCCGGAGTTTTATTGGCTTGGGTAACCTCGCCAGATCCAAAACTAAATCGGGCTAGTTTTGAAAAGACACCTATGATCGAACGCGTCGCGCCCTTGGATGAAGCTATAACATTGGCTCAGTTTATCGGCGAGAATGGCCAAATCGTAACAGTCCAAGTTTTAGATTATACAGGAGAGACAATCACTGGAATCAATCTGACTGAAATGGGCGCGTCGCCCAATGACCATCCTCTTCTCGCCCTTGCCTCGATCAGCGCTGTTCCGTTAAGTGTCGATAGTGTCGATAGTTTTCCAATAATAGAAATGGATATGTCCATGCTATTGCCATCTGGAACCAATGGCGTCAGGCACATCGGAACGGGAACCAACTTTCCCGAGCATGCAGAGGAAGCCGGCAGTCAATCTGTCTTCAGCTTTCCCAAGTTCGGCAAGGCTACACCTGCACGAACAGAAGTAGCGGCAAAGTCGGGTATATTGCTAGATTATGAAATAGAGCTATGTATGCGCTTTGACAGAGATATCACCTCAGCTGCGGATTTCGATACAGCACTAAAAGGTGTATTTCTTTGCGGCGATTTCACCAATAGAAATGCATTAGTGGAGCTCGCCGATCCGGACAATCTTGATTCGGGATACGGTTTCAGCGATGCGAAAAGTGGACCAGACTTCTTACCGACTGGGCCATTTCTTGTTATTCCGAAAAATTGGAGTTCTTTCGTTGCCAGCTTGCGAATGACCACAAGTGTTAATGAGCAGCCCCGCCAGGATGCTCGAGGCGCGGAGATGACTTTAGATTTCAGGCAGCTAGCCGAAAAATCGCTCGCGGACATGACAGATCAAAGATTTTTCTACGACGACCAATTCTACTTTTTGGCGCCATACAAACGAATTGAAAAAAATATGACACTGATGTCTGGTACGTCTGAAGGCGTCATTTTTACATCGCCAACCCGGCGAGATTTTATCGAAGGGGCACTTAACTATGTAGCATCCGGTGGGCCCTTCTCAAAAAACACACTGATTGAGACGGTCAAGCAAACCTTTATTAGAAATGAACTGGACTCGGGTCATTTTCTCCAACCGGGAGATGTCGTTGATTACCGTTCCTCATATCTTGGAAACATCGAGATTAAGGTTACGGAAGGTGTTGCCAAGTAAAGTCGAGAATATGGGTAGTCTCCAGCCATCGCGATATTTAAGAGCTGCTTGCTGGTAGTGTTGAGCCCAGTGTCTATACTCTAAGACACGTTCATGAGGTTGCAATGAACCTAACCGCTTTCTCCCCAGCTGAAAGTTGACCCGGATGGGAAAACCGTTGACGCATATCTCCAAGCCGAGCGCTTTGTATCCTACCATCAAGCTGCAAGTATTTGAAAAAGAATACACAGCTGCGCTAACCACCCGCCCGCGAAGGTAAGTGTCCGCCCAAACGGGACGTTGGCTGTATAGAGAACGAAGTGTGCCACCCTGAACCAAAAATAGGCTGTTGCGGCTGTTGTCGTCGCTGCGTTTGAAATATCTAACAAGTGAGCGGTGGTGATCAAGGCAGCAAACGGGACCAGGTTTTCGATTGCATTACTATGCGCCTTCTTCGCCCGAGCCGCCCAATTGGAAAGCGCCGTGGCATCGCCCTTGTACGTCAGCGCGGAAAGCAGCCCAACACTAACGATATGCGCCAGAATATATGGAACCCACAGGAAGATGGTCAGTGCAGTCACCCATGTCAGCATTTCGAGTTCTATTGTCATCAGTCTAGTCTCCCTTACTGTTATGTGTTGGGATAGTATCACGCGCAGATAGGAAATAAATTGGACCGCGAAAACTTCTTGATGAGAAGATAAGGTGGACGAAGTTTCTCAAACAGAAGGCCAAAAATAACCATAGACTCTGTAGCGATCACTGCTGCCAGAGCGGGTCAGCCACCCCAGCTCATCAAAACCTGGCGGGTGCGGGCCTGCTCTTCCTCGTTGCTACCAAATTCGACAGCGGCAAATTCTGTGGCGCCCGCTTCGGCCATGGCCGCGAGGCGATCGGTGACTTCCTGTTCGCCGCCAATCAAACAGACATCCGACGGACCAGCGGCGCCCTCGCGGTCGAGCATTGCGCGATAGGAGGGCAGTTGGCCGTAGATCGCAAATACGTGGGCTGCTTTCTTGCGAACTTTGTCGGGTTCATCCGTCACACATACCGGCAGTCCTGCAATGATTTGGGGGTTCGGGCGACCGGCCTTCGCAGCGGCATCTCCCATCACGGGCTTGATGTGTTCTTTGATCGTGCGCTCCCCCACCATCCACAGGATGGTGCCCGCAGTACGTTGTCCGGCGAGTCGGAGCATCTGCGGGCCAAGCGCCGCAACCAATATTGGACAAGGCGCTGTATCCGGAAATAACACGTTCCCTCGCGCGGTCAACGTTTCACCTTCGAAGACTACCTTGCCCTCTTCGATCAACGGCACCAGGATCGATAGATACTCACGCATATGGCGCACCGGTTTGTCGAAGGACATTCCATAGATCTCTTCGATCATGGGTTTATGAGAGAGGCCAATGCCGAGGCGCAATCGACCACCACTGATCATTTGGGTCGTCATGGCTTGACTCGCCAGCATGGAGGGATGCCGCGGATAAGTGGGGATCACAGCTGTACCAAAATGTAGGCTTGGACTTGATTTAGACAATGACGCGATTAGTGTGAGCGTGTCGATTGACTCCGCCTGTGCGATCCAATACGAAGTAAATCCATCTTCCGCCGCGGTGCGAGCGTGGGCCTCAAAAGCCTCGAGTGACGCTTGGCCGAGTAGGGAAGAGCCGTTGATACCTATTTTCATGTTGAACCTTATTGGTTAAGGGATAAGCGTGGCCTGGCCCCGATGTCCTAGCGTTGGCTGATTAACTGCCAGAGCCATGAGCGTCGTGACATGCGGTAGTAATAATCCGAATGTTCAGGGTATAGTAGCGAAGAAAAGGGCGTTTGTTCGGCTTTTACCCACGCGGAGACGTCCTTTGGTGAAACTCAGACTTCCCTGATAGCTTACAGCGATACGGGACAATGAGACCCGGGGAATCAAAATGTGGATGATAAATACCGTATCTGTAGGTGACTACGTGGTCGTCACCTGTATCGATTGCGTAACTTAGCAGCGTTATGGAAATGACACCTCGTAACATTCGTCTCAACGGCGTGGAGTTGGCCTACGCAGAGTGGGGTGAAGCAAACGAGAAAAAACCCTCGCTGCTGTTCGTGCACGCCACCGGATTCCACGGTCGTGTTTGGGACCGCATTATTGAATCCTTTGAGGATTTCCACATTGTGGCGCTTGACCAACGCGGTCACGGTCGCAGTGAGAAGCTAGCCTGCGATAACTGGAAAACCTACGGCGACGACATCGCGGCGCTTGTCAGAGCATTGGATCTAAAAAATGCCATCGGCATCGGTCATTCCATGGGCGGCCACGCGCTGGTCGACGGTGCTGCACAGGCTCAGTGTTTCTCGCGCCTTTTACTATTGGATCCAACCATTTTTGAACCAGCGAGATACTTGTCTCCACACTTAGCAGACAACGTTGAACTTGCCGCCGAGAATCCCGCGGCACGACGCAGGAACCGCTTTTCATCGGTGGCGGAAATGATGAAACGACTCGGGTCCAAGAGCTCCTTTCCCCTGTTTGAACCACGCATGTTTCATGACTACTGTGAATTCGGCCTTGTCCCTAGCCCAGAAGGCGATTTACAGCTCGCCTGCCCACCTGCGATTGAGGCACAGATCTATCAGACGGCTATCAGTAATAGCCGTATTTACGACAGCGTTTCGGCGCTGTCGATTCCAGTATTCGTAGTGCGCGCGAGACAAGGTGTCAGAAAATCTACGAGTGATTTTTTGAATTCCCCCACCTGGGCAGAACTCGCTACCGCTTTCTCCATGGGGAAAGACCTGTATCTCGAGGACTGCAGTCACTTTATTCCAATGGAACGACCCGACCTGGTGGTTGCATTGCTGCGCGAGGAAGTTGATGCAGTCCTACGCACACGGCACTGA
>JBLHKV010000262.1:0-5324 GCA_047618115.1 Halieaceae bacterium
CGCAATGGGCAGAGCGATTCAGGAAGGTTTTATCGAGGATCTCGACCAACCTGCTTCTCGGTACTTGAAGGAGTGGCAGGGCACCGATAAGGCGGAGATCACCCTGAGGTACCTTTTACAGATGCGTTCGGGTCTGGCGCCCCAGAGTAATTCCGCTGAGCCAGACGATGTTATGAATCGTGCTTACCTGCACCCCTACCACATCGATGTGATCCTCCAAGAGTATCCGTTGGTGACCAAGCCAGGAGCCCGCTACGACTACTCAAATGCCAATGCCGAACTCATTGCGCCCATCCTTGAGCGTGCTACGGGCCGTCGCTACGAGGAATGGTTGACCGAGGCGGTGCTCAGGCCTCTCGGCGCCGCGGGGGGCGACATATGGGTAGATCGGATCGGTGGTACGGCGCACTCAGGTTGTTGCGCCCGATTACCAGCCGAGACTTATTTACGGCTCGCATTACTGCAGTTACAGCACGGTATCTGGCAGGGTAAGCGCCTTTTGCCGGAAGGTTACGTGCAACAGATAATTACACCCACCACGGCCAATCCCCACTCAGGTATGGGTACCTATTTAGCTGGTCCCTACGTTGAGGGACGGGGCGCAGGTAACCCAGATTTTAAATATGGGAAGACGAAGCACGCCGAGCCCTATCTCGATAGAGATCTGTACCTATTCGATGGAAACGCTAATCAGGTGGTCTACATTATACCCAGGCATGATCTGATTGTCCTGCGGGTGGGTGTTGCTCCGCCTAAGGATCATGCCTGGGACAACAGCGTACTTCCCAACCGAATACTAAGCGAACTGAGTGAGGCAACAGGTGTACAGTTGATCCCACAACTTGAAAACATACGTTAATGGAGCCAAGTTATGTCAACTGAAAAAACACGCCGAGACCAAATAGCAGGGCTTCCCGTGACTCGGCGACGTGACTTTCTTGTGGGCACGATTGGCATGGCTGCATCGAGTTTCTTGGTTGCGTCACCATCACCATCACCATCACCATCACCTGTAACAGCATACGAACTGGATCTGAACGATCCTGCCACCAATCTGCAGGCTTTTGTCAAGCTGACTGGAAGCCTAGACAGCGAGCCTGTTTATGACATTGTGCGCGGCAGTGTTTACGGTCTCGTTGCCGGCCAGGCGGCGGTGCCACTATTCAAAACAGTGGGCGCGGGTAGTTCAATTTATTCTTGCCGTTCTGCCCTCGAATACCGTGCGCAGACACGTTACATCGGTATGTTTCTAGACTGGGAGACGGAGGAGCCCCTAGATAAGTGGAATAATCCCTATACCGGCGAAACCTGCGACGTTCCGGTTACGCGCTACGGTCCCGGTGAGGTACGTATATTAGGTGATCAAATTTTGCCGGTCACTGTGGCTACTCAGTACGCGCCAAGCGGCAAGCGCCCGTGGTTTAAACTGGGAAGTGTTGTGCACATGCAGCGAGAGATCCTATCGCCGGCATCCCCAATGCCACTGTTTCCAAAGGCAGATCTCATAACGTATTCCGGTGACTGGCAGCAGTTAGCGGATCCCAATCTTAAAAGAATTCCCTCCCGTCTGAATTTCTCAGCGGTAGAAACGTGGCGCGAGTGGATGAATATGGTGTCGGGGGAGCAACCCACAGGAACCCTTTGGTGGCAGGTGTCCGGTGTTAAACTCGATCGCCCCGCTGACTACCCAGCGCAGTTGCGGCAAAGACTACGTCGTGAAGATCCTGATTTTTTCGTGCCTGGTAGTATTACATGACCCGCCTGCTAATGTTGTTGTGGTTTTTGCTTGGGGGTGTGTGTCAGGCAGAACCGTCATTGAACTACCTCACCGTGGAGGGTGCCGACGGTGGTCCTTTGGGCGTTTTTACGGCGGGCAACGTTGAGCGACCGGCCATTGTTTTCATCCGCGGTATTGGACAAAGCTATTACAGCTTTCATAAACAGCTTAAAACGGATTTGGCCGGCGACTTTTACCTGGTTAACTTTAATCTGCGCGGCCATGGTACGTCCGGCAAGTCCTGTGATGCGGAAGCCTACACTCAGTCTGCCATTTACGCTCGATTGCAGGACAATCAGGACCTGGTGGAGGCCATGGCCAGGCTTCCGGTCCTTTTAGCCGTCGGGGCAGATGATAATGCCGGAACGCTCAAAGATGCGGCATTATCAGAGGCGTACCCAAACATCAACCAGTCTGTTTATACCGGCGTCGGACACTCGGGTTTTTACGAGCAACCGACGCGTTTTAATGCTGAACTACGCAGCCTCGCCAGGACTGCAAATCACTGAATAGGAAGGGAGCTAAATCAATGGAATTTTTTTCAAGCATCAATCAATCCGCGCCAGAAAATCTGGATTTTTCTCGTCGTCGCTTGCTGGGTGGGGCGCTCGCCCTACCGGCACTGGGCAGTCTAGCGGCATTCGCTGGTGCGCCGGAAGGTGCGTCAACTGCTGCGGATACCCGCAATATTACTCGCGGACCTCGCATGGAGTCCCGCCTTTTTTCTTATGATGATCCAGAGCAGCATCAGATCCAGAGTTTTCGTATATTGCGTAATACCCACGACAATGCAGACGTTCTGTTCTGGTACCATTTTACCATGTATGTAGTAGTGGAGGGATACGCGCCAAGGCCAGTGGTGCGCTGGGAGGGAATTGAATTTTCACATCACAGACGACTGGCTAAGGGTATATACCGAATTCATGGGCACAACCTGTCTTTTCCCCGAGACCTCCACACCGGTCACTGGACGGACACCGCATTGAATCCCGTCACGGGTGCTAAGGTTAAAGTACCCCCCCTGGCGCTCACTGAGGACCCAGGTTACCTTTACACACCAGAAGGCGTAGTTCCGCTAGATAACCCTGGAGCTTCCCCGCGCATTCGTACAGAACAGTTTTTGGTGGAGGATGACCTGATCAAGATCGAGCAGGTTCGTGTGGCTCCCGCTTCATGGCCTGCGACTTTTATAGAGACTTCGACAAATTGGTGCAATCGAACCTTATTTGAAGACACAGCTTTACCGTCGCTGCCCACCGGCACCTCTGGCGGCTATATATTTCCGTTTCCGGCATGGCTTGAGATGGGTGAGCAGCAGGGACACATGTTTGCGACCTGGAGTGGACGTAAGCTTGGGTCGGTGGCTGAATTGCCTGATGAATTTATGCGCCGTGCGATGGAAAGGCATTCAGGCCTGTTGGCCGTGGATATGAGCGTGTTTAACAGGCCCTTGCCTAAGGAGTTGTCAGCACGTATTGGTGTTTAGTTCAGGCTCCAAGGCTTTTAAAGGGTTTTCTTTTCAAATATTTGGTTTGAGCGTATCGAGATTACCAAAAGACCTCAGTGTGCTGTCTAGGGACGTAACGCTTTCAGCTGTGCGGTGAACTATGTGAGCAGTGGCCCCGCCGTTTAGTTCGGTGCGGAATTCATTGCACAGATGCATTAATAGAGAAACCGTCGAAAGCCTCGTATTGCCTTCCTGTCATAGGCTTCTATTTGACGGTATACCTTATATGCATAGTTAGTACAATAATCACTATAGCGATTAGCTATATTTATATTGTTATATTGTTAGGTGTATAATACTATTCAATAGATTAGTATCGGCAGACGACTATAATAAAATCAACGCATGTTCAATCTATTACTTTGGTAGGAGATAAATCAAATGTATAAATATTCTAAGTCCAGTATATTTTTAATCATCACAATGGGGCTCATCGTGCCCAATGCGGCATTCAGTCAAGACGGTCAGGAAGCTAATAACATATACGGTCTTGAAGAGATCATAGTCACGGCTCGGAAAGTCGGTGAGTCGATTCAGGAAATTCCATTGAGCGTTCAGGCTTTCACGGCCGATACGATCAGTAAACAGCAGATCCTCAATGTCGAAGATCTCGTCAAGTTCACCCCCGGGGTGGTAATTTCCAACCATTACGGGAGTCGCCGGAACTCGGCGGTAGCGTTCCGCGGCGTCGCCTCTAGCGCGAATGAGCGACAGAAGCAGACATCTTCTGCGTTTTTGGATGGTGTTTATCTATCGGGTAGTAGCCAGTGGGTGGGCATGAACGACATCGAGCGCGTCGAGATGGTGAAAGGTCCGCAGAGTGCCTTCTTTGGTCGGGCCACCTATTCCGGTGCAATCAACTACATTAGCAAGACGCCGAGCACTACCGAGAAGTGGGGCGGCGACATTCAGGCGATCATCGGCGATAACGGGCGTCAGGATCTCTGGTTCTCCGCCGAAGGTCCTATCATCGAGGACAAGCTGGCCATTCGTTTCTCCGGCCGCTACTACGCCTACGATGGTGCTTTGGATAACTCCCCACCTGAGGGCGGCGCCTTAGACGGTGAAGAATATGGCGACATTGGCGCCCGGCAAACGGATGCCTATAATGTAACCGTGAACTGGACCCCGACGGAGAACATAGGCGTTAAGTTCCGTTATCTGAACAATAAAGACGACGATGGGGCGGCTACGCAATTTTTAGTCATGGGAGAAAACAACAATTGCGGGCCATTTACCACCGGCGGTGTTGCTGGGAGCGCCAGTTATTACTGCGGAACCTTAAACTCCGGCCTGATCACCAGCGGTGTATCGATCCCTACCAATAACCCTACGGACACAACGTGGGCGAGCGAGCTTGGCTACAAGATGGATGCCACGTTCATGTCTCTGAATGCAGACTGGGACATTGGTGGCTCTGGCTACACACTGACCTCAGTGACTGGTAAATACGACGAGAAATCGCAGGACTATAAGGCGCAGATCTACAACCAGCTCGATTACTTCGCGCGTTGGGAGGACGAGTCGACTTCCCAAGAGTTTCGTTTTTCCTCGCCTCAGGATCAGCAATTTCGCTGGATGGTGGGCGCTTACTACCTCGACTTGATATACTTCAAGGATGGTGTGGCCGGCTTCCCGAACCCGGGCCCTCAAGCATTGTGGTCCTTTTTAAGCGCTGGCCAAAGAGGCTCCACGCTGTTTGGCCCAAACCCAGTACCCAGTGAATCCATCAAAAACAAAGCGCTATTTGGTAGCTTAGCCTATGATATCAACGAGCAGCTTACTCTTAGCGTAGAGCTACGCCGGGAAGAGGAAGATATTACGGTCGCAGGAGAGTTGACTGCGGAGGCCATGCCGGATGACTCCAGCACGGATGAGCTTGCCATCTCAACGGCAAACCCCTTTGGCGGCGACACGGTCGCGATCTCGGACACGTTTACGGCGACACTGCCGCGTGTAATCCTGGACTACAAATTGTCTGACGATACCATGCTATATGCCAGCTATTCTGAGGGCAACAACCCAGGCGGTTTCAACCAA
>JBLHKV010000263.1:0-5317 GCA_047618115.1 Halieaceae bacterium
CTACCAAGATTCAATAGGTTTGAAACCGCAGCATGGGCTGTCAAAAATCGCTGAGCCTGCCGGGCCGACTTGAACCGCCCGCATACCTCGCTCTCTTGCTCTAGTCGCCTCATGCGATTGCTCTGCCCGATTATTCTCGTACTGTTGAGTGCTGTGGATCGTCTCTGGGATTAACTCCGATGTGCAACTCCATAGCTTCGCAATTTATCGGTCACTATCTTCCTGGGCCCGCCGCCGTTGCTTCGTAATAACCTTTTGAAGAACCGCTTAGCCGCAGCACCATCCCGCCTGGCCTGAAGAAACACATCAACAACCTCGCCATCCTGGTCGATAGCTCGCCCCAGATAATGCTGCTTGCCATTGATCTTTTGGACCGGCACACCGGCGAAGACTTCATCGATGTAGAAGGTGTCGCCGTAGCCTCGGTGCTTTCGTTTCAGTCGGCGTGTATAAATGGCACCGAATTTGATGCACCAAAGACGGATCGCTTCGCGGCTGACGGTGATGTCTCGCTGGGCCAGGAGATCTTCAACATCTCGGTGGCTGAGGTTGAATCGGTAGTAGAGCCAGACGGCATAGGAGATGACGTCGGGTGGGAATCGGTGTCGCTGGTATGTATTCATCCATCGATTCTATCAGTGACCGCCATTTAACTTGTCGGCACCATCGATAGCCCTGCTGAGGGTCTTCTCCACCATCCAATTCGTCAACCGCTACTCTTTCATGCAATAATAATCTTTGGGCCAAGAGGAATATTTATGACTGACGAAAGCAAGTGTCCCTTCAACCACACCGCAGGTGTCGGCCAGACAAACCGAGACTGGTGGCCGAATCAACTGCGGCTGGATTTATTGCACCAGCACTCCTCCAAGTCTGACCCAATGGGGAATGGCTTCGACTACGTCAAGGCATTCAAAAAGCTTGATTACAAGGCGCTAAAGAAAGACTTGCGTAAGCTCATGACTGATTCGCAGGACTGGTGGCCGGCGGACTTCGGCCATTATGGCCCGCAGTTCATCCGTATGACCTGGCACGCGGCCGGCACCTACCGGACCACTGACGGGCGCGGTGGCGGGGGCCGTGGACAACAGCGATTCGCCCCGCTAAACAGTTGGCCGGACAACGTCAACATCGACAAGTCACGCCGTCTGCTGTGGCCTGTCAAGCAGAAGTACGGCGACGCCATTTCCTGGGCTGACCTGTTGATCCTCACGGGCAACGTTGCCCTGGAGTCGATGGGTTTCAATACACTGGGCTTTGCCGGCGGTCGTGCGGACGTTTGGGAGCCTGACGAGGACGTTAACTGGGGAGCTGAAATCGCATGGCTGGACGTCGACAAGCGCTTCAGTGGCGATCGCGACCTGGACGCGCCCTTTGGCGCTACCCACATGGGACTGATTTACGTGAACCCTGAAGGTCCGAATGCCAGCGGTGATTACATGGCTGCTGCGAAGGACATTCGCACGACCTTTAGCCGCATGGCGATGGACGATGAAGAGACTGTTGCCCTCATAGCGGGCGGCCACACTTTCGGCAAATGCCATGGCGCTGCACCGGAATCGCACAAAGGGCCAGAGCCTGAAGCTGCGCCTGTCGAGGCTCAGGGCCTTGGCTGGATAAGCGAGTACGGTAAGGGTTGTGGCGCCGATGCGATTTCCAGCGGTATCGAGGTGACATGGACCAAGACCCCTGCGAAGTGGAGCTACGACTACTTCGATATCCTGTTCAAATATGAATGGGAGATGACGAAATCGCCAGCTGGTGCCAAGCAATGGGTCGCAAAGAATGGGCCTAATATCATTCCTGACGCGCATAACCCGAAGAAGAAACACAAGCCAACCATGCTGACCACCGACCTGACCATGCGTTTTGATCCGGTATACGGGGAAATTTCGCGCAGGTTCCGAGACAACCCCAAGGCCTTTGAAGATGCCTTTGCACGGGCGTGGTTCAAGCTCACGCACCGTGACATGGGTCCGCGGGCCCGCTACCTGGGTCCTGAGGTTCCAAAGAAGCAATTCAGCTGGCAAGATCCGATCCCCAAGCTCAATCACAAGCTGATCGGCGACTCGGAGATTGCGGCACTCAAGAAGAAAATCCTGGCATCCACGCTGACCGTGTCGCAGCTCGTTTCGACGGCCTGGGCCTCGGCTTCCACTTTCCGTGGCTCAGACAAGCGCGGCGGTGCTAATGGAGCGCGTATTCGCCTCGCGCCAATGAAGGACTGGACGGCCAACCAGCCGGCCCAGCTCGCTAAGGTGTTGAAGACACTTGAGGGCATACGGGATGAGTTCAACAAGAAAGCCAGGGGTGGCAAGAAAGTCTCCCTAGCCGACCTGATCGTGCTCGCTGGCTGCGCCGCTGTCGAACAGGCCGCGAAAAAAGCAGACGTCAAGGTAAATGTGCCGTTCAAGCCCGGCCGCATGGACGCCACGCAGGATCAAACGGATGTTGACAGCGTAGCGGTGCTTGAGCCGATCGCCGATGGCTTTCGCAACTACGTAAGCAGTAAATACACGGTCACGCCCGAGGCAATGCTGGTCGATAAAGCCCAACTGTTAACCCTAACCGCGCCGGAGATGACGGTGCTCGTGGGCGGCCTGCGAGTGCTTGGTGCCAACGTTGGAAAGTCAAAGCATGGCGTGTTCACCAAGCGGGCCGGAATGCTGACCAACGATTTCTTCGTCAACTTGCTCAACATGAAAACAGAATGGAAAGCGACCTCAAAGGATTCCGATAGTTTCGAAGGGAAGGACCGCAAGACAGGAAAGGTCAAGTGGACCGGCACGCGCTTTGATCTGATGTTTGGCTCCAACTCGCAGTTGCGGGCCCTGGCTGAAGTCTATGCGTCGGGCCCGGGTGCCAAAAAGAAATTTGTGAACGATTTCGTGGCAGCCTGGGACAAGGTGATGAACCTCGACCGTTTCGACAAGGCCTAAAAAAAAGCACAGGATATCGACATCAAAATAATACAAATAAGGGGTCGGGGCCTGTGCATGGCGAATTACTAATTTACTCTTGATTTCAGCGACTTAGTTCTTGCCCTCCCCAAAATCACCAAACAACCCGACGCTTCCGACGCCAACTATCCACCACCTACCCTTCCACCCCATAGCCGGCGTCAGGTGCGTCAGGTTCGTCGGGTATATCTGTGGTTTCTGGCCACCTCGGGGGTATAGGTCCCCCATCACCCCCATCTTTCCTAAATATCGGCGTGTGATTTTTATAGTGCTTTGTTTCTCAGCGGTACCTCTGGTAAACGCTGCGCAGACCCGCCCTGTCCTTTTCTAGTCACTCCCCGTAGTTCTTAAGTATTTCGATGACAGGACTTGAACCGATAGTAGATCCAAATCGGGTAGATGATGATATCGGGTGGAAATCGGTGACGTTTATACGTATTCATCGGCCGATTCTATCAGTTACGGCCGGTGAGCTTGTCGAAGAGACTGTGCGGAATTTTCAGTATATAGTTTGTATTGGACAGAATTATCTTGTTCAACACAGGGCCTTCATACTTCCTATACGTGGGGATTTGACCCAGTGTGTCTGGCATCGGATATCATAGAAACCAACAAAATCAACAATGAAAATGGACACCCATGCTAGCTGAACTGGCTTATATACTCTTTATCATGGCTATTGCGACCGCGATAGTGTGGAAGGCATGCGACTATCTGGAGGACGCATGCCACGACCTAGCGCTCTGTTACGGGTTTCCCGACTCAGTCAAAGGCTCCACAGTGATGGCAATCAGTTCAAGCTTTCCGGAATTGGTCACTATCATTCTCGCGACAGGTGTTCATGGCGACTTTGAATTGGGGCTGGCTACCATCATTGGTTCGGCAGTGTTCAACATCCTGGTAATCCCGGGAATATCGGTATTCTTCCGTCCCGGTTCACTTGAGGCAGGGCGCGAGGTGATCTATCGGGAAGCACAGTTTTACCTGATCAGTGTACTGATAGTGATGGTAACGCTGTCATTTGCAGTTATTTATCACCCGTCTACTATGAATCCGCTGAATGGAACGCTCACCAGCTCCTTGATGATCCTACCGCTGCTGTTTTACGCGCTGTACATCTACTTCCAATATCAAGAAGTGCGCGACCACGAACCCGAAGAGGAAGAATTGGGTTCCACCGCACTCAAAAGCTGGGGCAAGTTGGTCATTTCCATGATACTGGTTACCATTGGGGTGGAAATGCTGATCCGAATGGTTATCGACCTCGGCGAGATGTTCAATACTCCGAGTTATTTTTGGGGCGTAACCATATTGGCGGCGGCAACCAGTATCCCGGACCTTTTTGTAAGTATAAAAGCGGCCCAGCGCAAGCTCAGTACTGCAAGCCTTACAAACGCCTTCGGCAGCAATACCTTCGACCTGTTGGTTGTCTTGCCTGTCGGTGTCATCGTTGCCGGCGCTGTGGGCTTCAATTATCCCCGGATCGTGCCCATGATGATGTTTCTTATATTTGCCACGGTGACTGTGCTGGTGCTGGCACGCAGTGGTTTCGAACTGACCAATAATAACGGCAAAGTTCTGCTGTTGCTGTATGTCGGATTTATCGTCTGGATGGGAACGGAATACATTGGTATCGGTGGCCCCATCACAGCCAGCTGAAGTCATTCAAACTCAAGGTGTCGGTGTTGCGTAATGGGCTGATCGGGACCTGCTGGTCGCGTGGATGGCCCCGCTCTATGCCGTTTGTTTAATCAAGCCACCTGTGGCCAAGACTGGCCAAAATATCTCAGCTCCGATAATGACCCACTATTTCAATATCACCGGTGGAATAAGCATTGTCGCGGTTTGTTTGAGTTACCAGTTGCAGCCTGAATTAGCATTTCGCCAGGGACAGGATACGCCATTGAATTTAGTCGGGAAGGTACATTATTGGTGCGTGTCGCACGAACTCAGGGCAGGGAGGCGCTATTTTGGGGGCGTACGGAATAGCCAACAGGATGATAAGCCATTGATTCTAAGTCATAAATAGAAAAATTTCGTTAGTTGGTATCGAACTTGCTCTACCTTGTTCAGTCGCAACTGATCACCAAGGAATAGTACTTATGACACACATTGTCAACGCACCTCCACTGCAAATCCCGGATGGCAGATGTGCCGATCGTGAAGAAATGTCAGTTTTTGGCGAAACTCTCAAAAATTTTGTTCTGCTACAGGAAAACGCGCTGGACGAAGTGACTAGTTTGTCTTTACACAACCAGATTGTGGATTTCCTCAATGTACTGGCCGATGCTTACAATGAGCAGTTAGTGCTATTCAACGAAGCAGAGCAACTTCGGCAACGGCACCTGCTGGGCGCT
>JBLHKV010000264.1:0-5314 GCA_047618115.1 Halieaceae bacterium
TTTCTTTCTTACTTGCCGCTTTCCCATATCGCTGAAAGACAACTTGTCGGAGCGGCCTCGGTAGTTTTCAACAGCGAAATTACCTTCGCAGAATCGATGGCTACCCTGCCGCGTGACATGAAAGAAACCGTACCCAGCTTCTTCTTTGGTCCGCCTCGAGTATGGGAGCAACTGCAGCAGTTGGTACTGGCCGTTTTTGGCGGTCAGGAAGCTCTCGATGCCGCCCTCGCTGAAGATGAAGGCGCAATTGGTGCCAGAGTGCAGGAATTATTAGGCTTTCAAGAAAGTGATTATCTGCTCACCGCTGCAGCACCCACCCCACCGGCATTGATAAAGTGGTTTGGCCTCTTCGGCGTCACTGTCATGGAAGGCTTTGGCCAAACCGAGGCCATGGGACTTATCGCCAACTCACCCAAAGACAGAAGAATTGGGTCGTTGGGCAAGGTACTCAATGGCGTCGAAGCGAGAATCACTGAGGAAGGTGAACTGGTGATCAAGTCCGATGGCTTGTCTCCGGGATACTACAATATGCCGGAAAAAACCGCCGAAACTTTTGTCGACGGCTGGATACACACCGGTGATAAAGCTCGAATTGACGAAGATGGCTTTGTGTTCCTGACCGGCAGGGTCAAAGATTACTTCAAAACCATTCAAGGCAAATTCGTGGCCCCGGTTCCCATTGAAGCCGACTTCGCGGAAAGCCCCTGGACCGAACAGCAGTGCCTGCTGGGTAGGGGTTACTCAAAAACCGTTATGGCCTGCGTACTGGTAGCCTCCGCTGCCGGGGCGGACAAATCGAAAATTGAAGCGGATCTTCGCGCTACAGTAGAAAAGATTAACAGCGATATCGACAAGCATGCTCGAATTGGCGCCATTATTATCTCAACAGATTCCTGGACTATTGAAAGCGGCATCCTCACGCCGACGCTTAAAATCAAGCGCGAGTCTGTCGAGGCTCGTTTTGGAGAGCGCGCGCAGGAACTGGCGTTGGAATCCGCGACGACACGACAGTTAATGGTCGAGTGGCAGTAAGACCTGCCACCCGAGGTCACCTTCCCTACAGGGGCGACCGCCCCTTGCCGGCGGCAATACGCATACGCAGTGCATTCAGTTTAATAAAACCCTCTGCGTCCTTCTGATTATAAGCCCCCGCATCGTCATCGAAGGTCGCTATTTGCTCGTCGAAGAGGGTGTCGTCGGAGCGGCGCCCAACGCAGGACACGCCGCCTTTGTAGAGTTTAAGACGCACCACACCGTTGACAAACTGCTGTGACTCATCGATAGCAACCTGCAGCATCTTCCGCTCGGGCGCCCACCAGTAGCCGTTGTAAATCATCTGTGCGTAGCGCGGCATCAATTCATCTTTCAGATGCGCTACCTCTCGATCGAGGGTCAAAGATTCTATCGCTCGGTGAGCCGTCATCATAATGGTACCGCCGGGCGTTTCGTAGCAACCACGAGATTTCATGCCAACGTAGCGGTTTTCGACGATATCCAATCTGCCAATACCGTTCGCGCCGCCCATTTGGTTAAGTTGAGCCAGAACGCTGGCCGGGCTCAGTTCTTGACCGTCGATAGCCACTATGTCACCACAGCGATACGTTAGTTCGATATACGTAGGGCTGTCGGGAGCCATCTCGGGAGACACACTCCACCTCCACATATCGTCTTCGGCCTCCGCCCAGGGGTTTTCCAGTAAGTCTCCCTCGTAGGAAATGTGTAACAGGTTGGCATCCATCGAATAGGGAGATTTCTTTTTGGCATTGGCAAAATCTACCGGAATGTTGTGTTGCTCGCAGTAGGCCATCAGTGATTCTCGAGAAGTGAGATCCCATTCACGCCAGGGCGCGATAACCCTGATACCGGGTTTGAGCGCATAAGCCCCTAATTCGAACCTGACTTGGTCATTACCCTTGCCGGTTGCCCCGTGAGAAATAGCGTCAGCTCCGGTTTCATTGGCAATTTCTATCAAGCGCTTGGCGATAAGTGGGCGGGCGATGGCAGTTCCCAACAAGTATTCACCCTCGTAGATGGCATTTGCCCGAAACATGGGGAACACATAATCGCGAACGAATTCTTCGCGAAGGTCGTCGATGTAAATTTCTTTTATACCCAGCGCTTCGGCTTTTGCCCTGGCGGGCTCCACCTCTTCGCCCTGACCAATATCGGCAGTAAATGTCACTACCTCGCAGGCATAGGTGTCCTGCAACCATCGCACAATAACGGAGGTGTCCAATCCACCAGAGTATGCCAATACAACTTTGTTTACGTCGTTCATAATTTTCTCGGTTGGTCGGGGGTATCAAATTCGGGCGAACAGTCTACTCAACGACGCCGGTAAAGCCCAGTCTGGCGTGCTAAAAGTACCGTTGCACGATGACATAGACGGTTCAACTTTCCCGTGGCTTTCGATTGCTGTAGCATCTGCCTCTCTGCACAAACTCAGACCACACCACGGACCACGGACAAATCAGCTGTGAACCAACTTAGTATCACGCGCCCCGATGACTGGCATGTTCACCTGCGCGACGGAGCCGCTTTACCGCACACGACAGCCGATTTAGCTCGCTATTTTGGTCGCGCCATCGTTATGCCAAACCTGACGCCTCCCGTTCGCACGGTTAAGGAAGCAGATGCCTATCGTGAGCGCATACTGGGAGCTATGACTGGGTTACCTCGTCAGTTTGAACCTCTTATGGTGCTCTATCTGACCGATAACACCTCGACGGAAGATATCGCCGCGGCCGCGGCATCTCCGCACATCCATGCGGCGAAATTGTATCCCGCTGGCGCTACGACCAATTCGGATAGCGGCGTCAAAAATATTAGCGCCCTGCAGCCCATTCTGACCGCAATGGAGCAGTTCGATCTGCCCCTTTTGGTACACGGCGAAGTCACTAATCCCGAGATCGATATTTTTGATCGGGAGAAAGCCTTTATAGATACAGTATTGAAAGACATCACCGAGGAGCACCCGAATCTTCGTGTGGTACTGGAGCACATTACCACTAGCGACGCAGTGCAATTCGTCGCCGCTGCCAGCGGTAGGGTCGCCGCCACGATCACCGCACATCACCTGCTTTACAATCGCAACCATATGCTTGCCGGTGGCATAAGACCTCATTATTACTGTTTACCTATATTAAAACGTAGCGACCACCAGGAGGCTTTGTTAAAGGCAGCCACAAGCGGCTCACCTCGATTTTTCCTGGGTACGGACTCGGCGCCTCACAGCACGACCAGTAAAGAGGCCGACTGTGGTTGCGCTGGATGTTACACTGCACACGCGGCACTGGAGTTGTATGCTACGGCCTTCGAGCAGGCTGACGCTCTGGATAAACTGGAAGCCTTTGCCAGCTTTCACGGCCCCGATTTTTATGGCCTGCCACGCAACACTCAACGCATTACACTGCAGCGCACAGCGCTGAACATCCCTATGACACTACAGCTCGGAGAGCAAACCATGACACCCCTCGCCGCCGGCACAACGCTTAATTGGTCTGTTATGTCTGAGTCAGCCGCATGAACTATGACGAAAATGACATGGAGTATGGCGATCCACAGCTCAGCGACAGGTTCCGCGGTTTTCTACCCGTTGTCATCGACCTGGAAACAGGTGGTTTCAATGCAGCAACCGATGCAATTCTGGAGGTGGCAATATCCATTCTTAAGCTGAATGAAGATGGACTGTTGGTGCCAGACCGAAGCCATCACTTTAATGTCACGCCTTTTGCAGGCGCTAATATTGAACAGTCTGCTCTCGATTTTACCGGCATCGACCCCTACCACCCGTTTCGCGAGGCAGTGGATGAAGCCGAGGTGTTCACACAACTTTTCGGCCATGTTAGAAAGGCCATAAAGGCGCACAATTGCACGCGTGCGGTCATCGTGGCGCACAACGCTCACTTTGACGCGGGATTCGTCAACGCGGTGACAGAGCGTTGTAGTTTAAAACGCAACCCCTTCCATGCATTTTCCTACTTCGATACCGCGAGTCTAGCCGGTCTTGCCTACGGACAGACCGTACTCGCCAAGGCGTGCGAGGCAGCTGGAATAGATTTCGATAATAACGAAGCGCACTCAGCGCTGTATGACACCGAAAGAACCGCCGAGTTATTTTGTTCGATTGTTAACCGCTGGCAGGCCCTGGGCGGCTGGACATGGCCAATTAGAGATCCCCACTGAGATCACCAAGAATCTCATCGAGTCGTTCCAGTCGTTGCAACGGCGATTCGATACACAATAATTCGTACTTTAGCTGATCGGAAACTGGCAACAGCTGGGCCAGGATATTACCGATTTCGCCCGTATCTTCCAGATCGAATTCCACGGTCATCCCGCGGGCGTGAGGATGTTCCAACAGCGCATTGAGAACATCAATTAAGTGCTGGTGGATATCGTCGGCAGCGATTGGTCCGGCGGCGGCAGTAAACTCCACCTCGGCCAGTAGAAGGTTATCGTCCTGCCTGCGTGTCGAATTGATGCGAAAACTCTCGCAGCCCTCAACGGTAATTCCTAACAATCCATTAGATAGCGAATCCCAATCGATGATACGGGCATAGGTGCCTATATTGCCAAGTCGTGGATTACGACGGCCAGGCATAGAGACCTCGGATCCCTGCTTGATAAACACAACGCCAAAACCGCTATCGGTCTTCATACAGCTTCGCACCAGGTCAATATAGCGCTGCTCGAATATCTGCAACGGCATACGTCCCTTGGGGAACAATACCGATGACAATGGAAACAGCGGTATCTCCATCAAGGGCGGGTATCCAATTCCAGCCCGGTCAAGCGTTGTATTGCCTGTGCTCTATCGTCGCCACAGAACTCGCGCTCGGCGGCAAACCCCACGCAGAACGATGGTCGTTCCGGTTTACCGAACAATCGACATCGATACTCCTCGTCTAACTGCACGCAGCGCACACCGGCAGGTTTACCCATTGGCATACCTGGCATAGCGCTGACAATCTCCGGGGCTATACAACACGCGCCGCAGCCGGCTCGACAGTTCATGAATCGTCTGCCTGTGCCTGTCGCTCTGGACCGAGCGGTTTGAAGGTAAGAATGAGCTGGGGCAGCAGCATCAACGATCCAATCACCGACGCCAGCATCGCCAGGCTGGTGAGCAAACCAAAGTAGATACTCGGGTTGAAATTCGACAAGGATAGAATAGAGAAGCCCGCGATAACGGTAATTGAGGTATAGAACATGGCGCGGCCAATGCTCGAGTGACAGCGATACATAGTCGCGACATAGTTGCCATCCAACGGAAATTCGCGCTTGAACCGATGAACGTAATGGATGGCATGAT
>JBLHKV010000265.1:0-5290 GCA_047618115.1 Halieaceae bacterium
TCTCGTCTACCTAACACGCCAGAGCTCAAGTTCAACGCCTATGCACAGTACACCTGGCCAACCGATATGGTTGAAGGCGCCGAGATGTATGCGCGTTTGCAATACAGCTATCAGGGTGACAGCCTCAATCAATTGGAAGAATTTTCCGAGGATAGTGGCACGCCTCAGCGTACACAGGGCAGTTACAGCATTGCTGACTTCAAGGTTGGTATGACGACAGAACAGTGGGAAATTCAGGGCTATGTCAACAATCTTACCGACGAGAGAGCGGACTTGTATAGCAACGTGTTTTTCCATAACACCTTCTTTGGCAAGGATCGCGTCACCACCAACCGTCCCTTGGAGTACGGCGTGAGTTTCAGCTACAACTGGAACTAACTCTGTAGTTCGGGATATAAAAAAGCGGCCAATAGGCCGCTTTTTTTTGATCTAATTTTAGGGACAGTTTACTTAAATAGTTTTGGGGACAGTTTACTTAATTATTTGAATTTCAACGTCTGTGAAATTCAAATAATTAAGTAAACTGTCCCCAAAACTATTTAAGTAAACTGTCCCTAAAGCTGCTCTATTTCAGTTCCAAAAATCCCCGCTCGGTGAACATGCGCAAAATGGGTAGAAACTGCTCTCTCATTTTGCCCGGGTCGCTTTTACTGGATGAGACGAACTGTTCGATACATGCCGATACCGGTTTCGAGCCATCGAACAGATTGAGCAAAGCCATAACTGGCATATCTACATCTGCTTCCAGTGGCAGTACACCCGTGCGCCGCAGGCGAAGCTTCTGCGACTGCCAGGCGTTGTGCTGGCGCTCGTAGGATTGCTCTAGCTCGAGTTCGGTGGATAGTTGTAATGTGGCGCGCAGCAGAGCTCCGTCTGATCTCAGCTGCTGAGTGTGGTCGCAGGCGGCTATACACGTGCTGATTGTCTGACCGGCAGCCTGTTTGATGTCGATGGGCAAATTGCGAATATGGAACCAGTTCTCGCCGCTACGCTTGCGGAGCAGGATCATGCCCGGGTGTATGGCGTTAACCTGGTGCGCTTTGAAATTAGCCATCCAGGCGCCAAAGTCTCCTTGTTGATCGACGTTGGGTCCGCCCAGATCAGACAGGCGAATCGAGGTGTATCGGGTAGTTGGAATCGGCGATGTGCGCAGCACCCAGGTGTCGCAACCTGATTCCTTTGTCCAATTTTGCAGCCGCTGCTGCCATGATTCGCCGGCAATCTCCACCCATTCACACAACATCTGTAAGTGGCCACCCTCGTTTAAGAAGGCGGGTGCTTCCCGGACTAATTCTCGGCAAAATTCGTCGAGGACCATGGGGTTATCGCGATAGACAAACTCGTCTCCGGGCCCGATCACGAATGGTGGATTGCTGATGATTAGGTCAAAGGTTTGACCCTCGAGTGCCTCAAAGACGTTACCTGTTACAAACGCTATATTATCCCTGCCGTTAATAGCCGCGTTGATTTGTGCGTAATGTATAGCTGCTGCACTGATGTCGGAGGCTACCACCTGTTTGCTGAACCCGCTGGCAAACACGGCGTGGATGCCGCAGCCACAACACAGATCGAGTGCGGTATCGACCGGCTCTGTTAGCATTAAGTGCTTCAGGAAGTTTGCGGAGTGCGTGCTGGCCGGCAAGATAAACTCCGCTGCATGCTCGGAACCCACAACGTGGAAGGCATCGGATAAAAACACATACGGCCCTATTGGGACGATGACCACTTTTGCCCTGACCTTGTCTGCCTCAGTTTCCAGAAAGTTGTATTTGCTACAGAGTTCGTAAATCCACTCTGGTAGCAATTTTTCTACAGCGTCCTTGGGCAAGGTATTGCCTAGCAAGAAAAAACGCACCAGCGCGTTAAATGATGTGGGCTCGTGCGTTTGCAAAGACACCGACTGGTAGTTCTCGGAGGAGGGTGGCCGCGCTGTCCGTAACTGTGCCAACAGGCCGTCTTCAGTGTATCCCATCTCATCGAGGAAGGCCTTGAAGTGGGCCAGTTCTTGCCTATCTATAGTCACTCTATTTGTCTCCTTTCTACCAGGGCAGCGTCGTGTTAACGCGTGATACTAACACTGCATGTATGGTAGATCACGGCTGGCCTGAGGTATCATGTGACCAGACTATTTTCGAGGTTGTTGCTGTGAGTATTATCGGTCAATTCAAAGCTAGGTTTAAAGAACCCGTTGGGCTTGTCTATCACGGGTTGGCGTTCACTTATGCCGGGCTAGGTTATGTGTTGGGGGTATTCGGCTTATTTGCCGGGGACCTGGGTATCAATATTGTCTCCACGCTGCTACTGGGTCACGCAATGACCATTGCGGCCTATTTAATCCATGAATGCGGCCATAACACCGTATTCAAGGACAATAAGGACAATGCCCGTCTTGGCACCTTTCTCACCTGGCTGTGCGGTGCAAGTTATGGCACTTACGAAGACATTCGTTACAAGCATTTCCGGCATCACGTCGACAATGACGATGTGGTTTGGTTTGACTACGAAAAACTGTTCCGCGAAAACACCCTGTTATACAAGACAGTCTGCGTGCTGGAGTGGTTTTACATACCCGCCCATGAACTGGTCATGCATGGTCTGATGGCATTCACCTCGTTTATTGTGCCGGCACGGCGCGACCAGAGGCGACATAACCTCGTGTCGCTGATCGTTCGGGGTGGACTATACGGTTTTCTGATCTTTTTCTTTCCAAAGGTGGCTCTGCTATACGCTATAGCCTACGTCATCATGATGACGATACTGAGGTTCGTGGATGGTCTGGAGCACGATTACGGCTACCACACCAATTTGTTTGAAGGTCCAATATCAGAAAACAAAGGGGATGCTGTGTGGGAGCAGGAGCATACTTTCAGCCCAATTATTTCCTGGAATTACGAGTGGGCTAATTGGATTATTTTGAATTTTGGCTATCACAACGCCCACCACGCCAAGCCGACCGCACCTTGGTACCGTTTGCCGAAGTTGCACAGAGAATTGTTCGGCGATGATTCAGGTAATGTGATTCTTCTGTGGCCGCAATTGGTGATGTTTCATCGCTGCCGGGTATCGCGCATTATGCACACGGACATGGGTGATGATGCCCCCTATGGACGACCTTACCTGTACGCGGCACAGCGGGCGGAGGTCGACGGCGGTAATGCGGCCTCGTTCCTGACTTCTTTTTAGTCAATTGGCAGCCGGTGTTCGGAACTTAGCAGTGCCCGAGTTCTGCTGTTAGTTAGTTTGATGACGTCATCGGTATCTTGCACTGCCGGTGGCAAGTTTGGCGACAACTGTACTGAGGGCGAGGCGACGCTGGCAGCAAGCTGTGATTCCTCCTCAGAACATTAGAAGCGGCGAGGTATGAGCTGCCGCACAGGCGTGTGATCAAATGGCCTCATAGCAAGCAGTTTGGCAACTTCGGTCTTCAGGATGTCAAGTTAAGTGTCTCGTAGATCATTACTGGTTATCAGGCGCCGCTACAATTGCGTTTGTAACCTGCGGTCGGTAATGCCACTATAAAAATATGAGCTTATCAATAAAGGGACCATGGTCCCATCAAGAAATCGGTCAGTACTTGGGCCGCGCAGAATTCCCCATACGACTTTCGTGTTCGGGTGGAGACGGTTATCCGCGCTTGGTTAGTCTTTGGTATCAGTATCGCGATGGAGTGGTCTATTGCGTTACTCATAAAGACTCAAAAATTGCCAGTTTGATTGCTGCAGACGACCGTGTGGCATTTGAGGTGTCCACGAATGAGACGCCTTATAGCGGCGTGCGCGGGCAAGCGCAGGCGACCTTGAAACCACTCGGTGACAGTCCGGTGTTGAGTGAGTTGCTAAACCATTATTTGGGTGGAGTAGACTCTAGCCTCGCCAATTGGCTGCTGTCGCGTAGCGATGAGGAGCTACTGATTACCTTGCGGCTGCGGCGCGTTTTCAGCTGGGATTATCGCGAGCGAATGGCGGTGGGTGCATAGGATGAATATTACTACCATCTTCCAACATGGGTAGGTTCGCGTGACACAGCACGAATACGTTTTTGTAGCGGTTTCGATTATTCTTGGCTTGGCTATCACCCGCTTATTGCATACCGTGGCGATGCTGATACGCGCTAAGGCGAGGGTTAGCTTTCACTGGTCCAGCGCTGTGTACGGATTGAATGTACTGGCCTACACTTTGCAATTCTGGTGGGTCGGTTGGGGCTTACACGACAAGCAGGTATGGGCCTTTTCCGATTTTCTAGTGCTGGTATTTGGGTCTATTTGTATCTATGGGGCCGCTGAATTGGCCTTCCCCGTGCCAAATGAGGGTGAACTGGATATGTGGCAACACAACCAGGGGCTGGGCAGGTTGTCAGCTCTGTCGTTACTGGCATACTTCTCCGTTGGGCCCTACGTGAATATCAGTATGTATGGAAATCCTATACTTGCCGCGTTGACTTTGCCTGCTATTGGCGCAGCTCTAATGGGTCTGATGATCTTTATGCCGCGCTGGTTTAAAACGTTGTCGGTGGTCTTTTCCTTGTATACCTTTGTTATTCTCTACCTCACGGCGTAGTTGCTCATTAGACATCTTTTTTATTGTCTGAAAATTGTACTTATCCTCAGTCTATTTACAGGCTGTAGCGATAATAACGATGTTGAAACCGTTCCGGAAATTCTTGTTCAGCCTATAGATCCACAGGCAGAACTGGATGCCTGTACCAGTGGAAAACTCACTGGCGATGCACAAGTACTGGCTAACGGATGGACGTTGAATAACCGTAGTACCCGGTGTCAGGACGATTCCAATGTTCTTATTAATCGCGGTAATCTTGCCGATCTCGGACTATCCCGTCGCCAGCCATATTGAATTCGGAGACTGGGAAGATGGGGCCTTCGGGTGCACCGGTATGGTCAGCACCAACAATCGATGCGGAGCGATGAGCAAAACCGACATGGCGATTGAAGTAGTTGGGGTAAATGGTGCTATGGGTCGAGGTGGAACCATTGATTCAGGAGGCCCGGTGGTTGCCGCCGATATGGCCTACACTAACTCCGGCTATACCACTTTTGGTCGAGAAGCGACGTGGTTTGCGGGCCCTGGCAATGTCTTTATGGCCTACGGTTTACGCGAGCCAGAGTAATATTTGACCACCTGCTATACTCAATGGCATGACCTCGGGAGGGTACCTTGACGGATAACGATAAGAAAATTGGCATACACGAGTTGTATGCGAACGATGCGGAACGCGCCGACGAGCTGCTGTGGGGACGAAAAGTTAACCCAAGCAACCGGCGTGGCTTCTTGAG
>JBLHKV010000266.1:0-5289 GCA_047618115.1 Halieaceae bacterium
CACCGGCAACACCCAACGCTCGGGCCAACGCCCAAATTAGTTGCTCCTGCAATCTGTGGTCATTGGTTTCCGCCAGATCCTCCAACCACACTACATTGCCAGTGCGAACCAGCAATAGAACATAGCGCTCAGCGGTTTGATCTGCCTTCTGTTCCGCCTTCTGTTCCGCCTTCGGCTCAACCCTCTGTTCAACCCTCTGTTCAACTATGTCTATTGGGGCACGCGCCGGCGGTGCGCTCACCGGATCGCCCTGGACTCGAACCGGTGCCCGGGGCGCAAGCGGGATCGGCGATGTATCAGCGCTACGTTGAATGGTGCGAAGCGATGCTTTTGCGCCCGGCACAGGGCGACGCGGCAGGAACTCTGTTATCCCTATGGTATCGAGATATTGAGATCTACGTGGCTCTGCTTGAATCAAGCGCAATTTCCTCAATAAGGCCACTAAATCCAGCACCAGCCGTGACGTTTAAAAAAGGTCAAACCAGAGCGTACGAACATTGATATATGGTGCCAGCCTTTTTGGGCTGAATAACCGCCGTGGTGCACAATGGTCATGGAGGGTAGATAAACCAAGCGGCCAAGCACTGCCAGACGAAGAGACAGGTCAAAATCCTCGAAATACATGAAATACCTGGCCGAAAAGCCGTCTACTGCCCTCAATGCCGCGGTTCTGGTGACCATACAGCAGCCGCTGGCTAATGGTATGTCACTCTCCGTCCCGGCGTGAAATCTGTCGCGCATCTCATAGCTGTGCAAATATTCGCTAAATCGTTTTTTTAGAAACTCGGGGGCAAATGCCCTGAGCAGCAACACCGCCACCGAAGGATACCGCTTGCACAGGTACTGTGGCTGTCCCTGAGCATTGAGAGCACGAGGATTCACCATCACCACCTCCGGATGCAAAATCATATACTCGAGAGCAACAGTCATAGCGTCGACGGCCATTTCGACATCCGGATTCAAGACCAGATGGAAATCGCTGTCTGCCCGTGACAGGGCTTCATTGTGAGCGGCCCCAAAGCCGATATTTTGCCCGGGATGCCACATATCCACGACATCAAATTTTTTCTGCGCATCCTCCAATAGCAATAGCCGCAGTCGTTCCCGGTAGAGACCTTCAAGAGAATTATCGACGATCATAAATTGTAAATGGAGGGCAACTCCTGCGCTTCGGACGTCATCACAGGCTCGATGTAAGGCGTCTATGGTCTTACACAACAGGTCGAACGAGCTGTGGTAAGTCACCATAGATACCGAAACACGCACCGCTGCATGGCTTGGCTCTAGCTTATTCGAGAGGTCGGTTGTCATACCATTGAGCGCCTGTTACGGAGCGGCTTGCATTGCATCAAGCGCAGATATTACCATCTACGCCCTTTCATGCGAACTAGCGACTACACCAAACCTTGAAACCTCTGCTGTCCATTGTCCTGATTGTCTACAAAATGCCTGCCCAGGCATTGCGAACGCTGGAATCTCTGTCCGTCAAATACCAGCAGGGGGTATCCCAACAAGACTACGAAGTGATTGTCATGGAGAATGCGTCCAGCGATCTACTGGGGGAAGAACAAGCGCTGCAATACCCGGGCAATTTTCGCTACTTCCTGCGGGAGGAGTCGCTACCCACACCCGTTCCGGCGGTGTTGTTTGGGGTAGAGCAGGCCAAGTCAGACCTGCTCGGCATCATGGTGGATGGCGCGCGCATGGCGAGCCCTGGCCTGGTAGCCCAGATTATTGCTGCCAGCCGGTCAAACCCAGAGGCCGTCATTTCGGTTCCGGGCTACCATCTAGGTAGTATGTTACAGCAGGAGGCAGTATCCCAAGGGTACGACGAGACGGTGGAAAACCAACTTCTCGCAGGCATCAGCTGGCCGGAGGATGGTTACAGGCTGTTCGACATAAGCGTGCTGAGCGGCTCCTGCAGAGCGGGTGTATTCCGTCCCAATGCCGAAAGTAACTGCTTATGCATCCCCAGACAACTATGGAACGCTGTCGGTGGAATGGATCCACGCTTCACCGAAACAGGCGGTGGACAGGCGAACCCGGACCTTTATAAGAGGGTCTGTGAGCACGGCGATACCACGCTGTTGGTGATACCCGGCGAGGGAACGTTCCATCAGTTCCATGGCGGGGTGACCACCGGGACGGCACCGGTCGAGCGCGAACAACATATGCAAAACCACTTTGAGCAGTACAAGTCGATTCGCGGCGAGTACTTTCAATCACCCAAAAAAGAGGCATTACTTTTTGGCAGCGTGCCCAGACCCGCCATGCGCTTTCTGTACAGCTCCATGCTATCCGCTGGTTTCAAGCCCACCGCAGCTGCCAAATCCGGCCCACCTTCTAGCCGAGTGCGACCCAAAATATCGGTGATTGTGATCGGCTATCGGATGGCAATTCAATTACGCAATACACTCGAGACTCTGACACCCGGATATCAACGCGACATTGAAGCCTCTGATTACGAGGTGGTAATCGTTGAAAATAGCTCCGCGGATAACCTTGATCAGAACACGATTAGCCGTCTTCCCGACAACTTCAGCTATTACCTGCGAGAGGAGGAGGGACAAAGCCCAGTGCCGGCAATAAATTATGCCTTCGATCGATGCCGAGGCGAGTATGTCGGACTAATCATCGACGGCGCCCGTATGCTTAGCCCCGGGATTCTCAGCGCCGCCTTGAAGGCCTGGAGTCTGGACACCAATGCACTCGCTGTCATTCCCGGTTATCACCTGGGCGAGCAAGAACAGCATCAACACACTGACGCTGAGCAGGCCCTTCGCGAGGAACAAGCATTGCTCAACTCAATAGCCTGGCGGCAACGGGGCTATGACCTATTCACCATTTCGACATTTAGCGGCGCCAATCGAAACGGCTATCTACACCCCATCATGGAATGTAATTGTGTGTTCGCCTCCATGCGGAACTTTAAACGAATCGGCTACGCCAACCCCGATTTCACCCTACGTGGTGGTGGCAGCATAAACCTGCACATATATCGTAGTTTAGGCATGCTCGGCGACACTGCAGTGTATCTGTTCCCCGGCGAGGGTTCGTTTCATCAGTATCACGACGGTGTGACCACATCCTCCTACGAGGACCGCCAGGCAGAGATAGGCAGACATAAAGTACAATTACACAGCTACTGGCCAGGTGGGTTCCACAGCCTGCGTCGCGAACCGTCCCTACTCGGCAAAGTACCACCCCAAGCCCAGCGATTCTTGCAAAGTTCATTGGCGCGCGCCGAACAACGCACTAAAAAATTGGCAAACCTTAAACTACCCCTATGGCCCGACGACCCGCAGCAGGTCGATGAAGAACAAGGAGTACCGATCTGATGAGTATCTATTTTCCTCCCTCGCTGCAAAAATTTGAACCCAAGCGAATGGTACTCAGTACCTGGGTTGACCACGTGGCTTTTGCCTATGACCTCGTCGAGTGCCTTCGACCAAAGGTTGTTGTGGAGTTGGGCGCACACAATGGACTGTCCTTTTTTACATTCTGCCAATCGATGAAGGAAAACGATGTCGACGGCATGTGTTATGCCGTCGATACCTGGGCGGGAGACGAACATACAGGCGACTACGGCAGCTCAGTTTTCGATGATGTACGCGACTACGCGAGAGAGGAGTACAGCGGCATAAGCTACCTGATGCAGATGCTCTTTAATGAGGCACTCAATCATTTCAGCGACGAATCGATTGACCTGCTTCATATCGATGGGCTGCACACCTACGAAGCTGTACGAGAAGACTTCGACAACTGGTATCCGAAAGTACGGCCGGGGGGCATCATTCTGTTTCACGACATTGAGGCGCGAATGAAGGATTACGGGGTATGGAAATTCTGGGAAGAGCTACAAACCGAGCACGAAACCTTCCATTTTCTACATGGTTTCGGTCTGGGTGTGCTGCGCAAACCCGGAGGCCAACGGGAACCACGGCAGCTTTTAGAGCTATTGTTTACGTCTGTTCCCGAGGACCGCAAAAAGCTACGTCAGCTTTATGCACACGCCAGTCATCACGCCTCTAAAAAAAGCCAGGCAAGACGAATCAAGGCAAGGCGTATGGCAGAGCGAGAGCGAGAGCGAGAACAGTCCGGAAATTAAATATTGACGAGGGTCGTAGATCACCCTCCTCAAAATACTTCCCCGGGCAGTTTCTGCCATAGCGTTCCATGTTCCGAGCGCGATTGCGACGAGCTGCTCGAGTTAGTGTAATAGTAAAGCGCTACCGACTTCCTCGTGGTGCCCTCGGGGCACGCCAGAGCATGGGGATGCCCGTGAAACGAGGTCGATGTCGTACTGAAAATGACACAACGACCCGCTATTGGTGAAATTCTTTGCCGACAGCTGCTCATATCTTCCGACCATAACTCCAGATCACCCCCCCACTCGGGACCCCAGTCTTCGTTAAAGTAGATCAGTAAGTTTAAGCGACGCTCCAGATCGAAATGAGGGTGTCGATTGAAGTCGGCGTGTACCCGTAGAAAACCCCCTGCCTCGGTTTGATGAATACCACCACCAAATAAATGGGGATCTGGAAGGATGTTGTCTATACCGCTCATACGTTCCAACAATTCGATAAACGGTCCTGAATTCAACTCCCAATAGAGCCTTCGAAAAGCCAGGTTGACACTCCTCTCGCGGGATATCCAACGCTTTCGAAACTGAGCTGGCATGCCATCGGCCATATCTGCAGATCGGTCACCTTGCCCCGGCTTAATCTCCGGCGGCGGAAACAGCGGCGCTATCACTCCGACCACCTCTGGAGATAAAAAATCATCGATAACCATATGGGCAAAGGGATCTGCATTCTGGTAATTAGACTTGGTCGGATGCATTTTCTCCGCCAAAAGAGCGTAATCGAGCATGACTACTCCAGGGGTGGCCGCACAACATCGGGTAGCGATTGCCAGTCCGTGGCCCGGGTCGGCTCCACCTGTGCATCGTCGCGACCGTGAGTATAGTAATACAGCGCTATGGACTTACGCGTGACGCCCTTCGGGCATGCCAGCACGGTAGGATGCCCGTGGAAGGACTTGTCCGAAGTGTTGAAGATTACACATCGACCCGCCAGCGGCCGAATTCTGCGTTCGCAGCGCGCCATATCAGTTGACCATAGCTCCAGATGCCCGCCCCAGTCGTCCTCCCAATGCTGGTTCAAATAGACCAGCACATTGAGCCGTCGATCCAAGTTGAGGAGACGATGTCGGGTAAAGTCAGCGTGCACTGCGAGCACGCCCCCGGGCAGCACCTGATGAATACCGCCACCCTGTAACTTGGGGTCG
>JBLHKV010000267.1:0-5276 GCA_047618115.1 Halieaceae bacterium
ACAATTGCCGCCAATATAAGAAATAGCGCCGGATATATAGGATATGAACAACAACGGCATGGCATCGGTGCCAGCAATAAAGCAATACTTAAAAGCCGCAGAAGCAAACGGTGTCGACTGCTGCCCGTTGTTGGATCGCGCCGGAATCGACCCTGCAGTACTGAATGACAACAATAAGCGTATCTCCGGTACCGCGATGGAACGACTGGTGGTGTTACTGGTGGCAGCCAGTGAAGACCCGTGCTTAGGGCTGCATTCGTCCCGTTTCGTGGAGCCTGCCACGTATAGTGTGCTGGGATACATTTCTATGAATTGCTCCACCTTGCGCGAGGTGCTTGCTAAGATTCCCATTTACGAAAAAATTGTCGGTGATATGGGAGTGTCCTCTACTGACAGCCTCGGCGATCGAGTGTTGTTGCGCTGGCAGTGCCAGTTTCAAGACCCAATAGCAAAACGCCATGAGGTTGAAACCGTCATAGCCTCTTGGAACGCCTACACACGAAATTTTTTACACGTAGAGGCCAGCTATGCCGATGGTATCTGGTTTGAACACTCGGAACCGGACGACCCCAGCTTACTGGCGGAATATGCCGATATTTTTGCCTGTGAGGTCCTGTTTAATCAACCCGCTAGTGGCATTTTGATGCGTCAAACCGTGCTCGATGAACCCTTACCCCAGGCCAATCAGATACTGTTGCATTCGCTACTTGATCACGCGACCCAGATGTTAGCGAATATCGATCGCAATCAACCACTTGCGACTCAAGTGAAAAATTTATTGCGCCTCATGCTTGTAGAACACTCCCCGTCGAGCACCTTAATTGCGGAAAAACTGGGTATGAGTGGCCGTACTCTACAGCGCAAATTACAAGAGGAGGGGCTAGCTTATAAAGATGTGTTGAACGAATTGCGCCTTGAATTGGCATTACATTATTTAAAAAACAGCCAGCTAAGCCTGGACAACATCGCAAACAAATTAGGCTATGCAGAATCCCGTTCATTTTACCGCAGCTTCAAACAATGGACGGGACATACCGCCGGTTCCTACCGGTCTGAAGAATCCCTCTAAGCGCTCGAAAATACTAAAGTTGTGTGTACTGCCCGAGAATTCCATCAAGTTTTAAACTTATACGGGTTTGCTGACGTATCATTTCCAGCTTCGGCCAGGCACACCGCTCGCCCGAGTCGATAAGTCGCTTCATTTGTTTTTCGCCTGGGAAAGTAAGCAGTTTTAAAGGATTGTAGATTGTGTAATCGGGTAGGATATTAATATCGCCCACGTAGTCCTGATTGATGATTGATCGAAGTAGACTAGTGCCCTGCATCAGTGCCCCACCCCGCTTCCCTGCCCTGTCGGCAATGAGGGTGACAGCGTTAAACCATTCCCTCGCAGAGCGACGACCAGCCTCCGTTAATATCCCCGTGGTGCTTTGCTTGCGATGTCCATCGGTCACAAACGGAATAACATGGGGATTGGTCTGGCTTACTACATAGTGGTTAACACCATACAAGCGTGCCAATCGCTTGGCCGGTAAATCGTCACTAACCGAACCATCCACCCATTTGCGCGAGGGAAGGTACGCTTTTTGTATACCCTGGCTGTCCAGCGCTTGCAGGGTGACCGCCGGAAAAATCCCTGGAACCGCAGCTGAGGCCATTACCGCGCTGCGTATTAGTACGCTGGGTGAGGTCGTCGCATTTAACAGTCGTGAAGTCTGGTGTGTTTCTGCCGGTGCAATGGAGACATTCATTGCTCGTCCAGTTTTAGCAAATGCCTGTTGAAAAGTCATGTCCGGGATGAATTGACTAACTGCTGCCTCCAGCTCTTCGATGGGAACTACACCGAATGCCTTGCTCTGTTCGGGTATCCGATCCATAAAAAATTCAGAGCGTAATAAACCTGTCAATTCTTCATCGCTGTGGGTCGATACCATGCTGCCGACAATGGCGCCGCCACTAGAACCTGAAAGAACGGTAGGTAATAGGTTCACCTCGGCGAGCGCTCGAATAACGCCGACGTGGAAAAATAGCAGTGAGCCCGAACCGCTCATCATAAGAGCTGAACGTCCAAAGCAGTGGCTGGCTCGCCGGAAAAAATCTAGTTTCTCGTCTTCAGTGATTTCGCCAGTTGTGGTTGTTGCGAGTATGTCGAGCGTATCGACAATCTCCTCTATGTAGTTTTCAACCAGATGTTTGGTGCCCGACATTGCGTGCCCGTAGAGACCGGCCTTGCCCATGCCGCCCATGTTGCCGTGTATGCCTTCATTGAGGGTGTAGAGCAGGCCCTTGATATCATTCCTGGACTTCAAGTTTTGCAACTGACCCAGCCGATTTCGTATGGAGATATGATCGTATTGGCCAGTTCTGTCATTATCTCGCCACTTATCGAGGCCATTGTATTTATCGTAGGCAGAAGCGGCCTCCAGCCACTCGCTATAGTTGGTTGCTCTTTTAAGTGAACGCTTTAGTCTGGAATTACCGGTGATTAACATGCTGCTTTCCCTGCTAAAAAGTCGATCGCATTAAAACAACGTGGGGACAATGGCGTCAATCAAATACGGCCCCTCGGTATTAAGCGCTGTTTCTAATAGTGAGTTAAATTCTTCGGCGGTAGTTGCCCGCGAAGCTGATACACCCATTCCACTGGCTATATGCACAAAATCCATGTCGGGCGAACCTATATCGAGCATGCTCGCGGCTTTGGGGCCCGGCACGCCGCCTCTGGCGCCGGTGCGACCAAATTCAAGTTCGAGGATGCTGTACTTACGATTGTTGTAGATCACCACCACTATGTCGAGATTCTCTCTCGCCATAGTCCATAAAGACTGAATGGTATACATGGCGCTGCCATCGCCCTCGATGCAAATTACCTTGCGGTCGGGGCAGGCGATTGCTGCACCCACGGCGGCGGGTAATCCCCAGCCGATGCTGCCACCGGTAAGGCTCAGCCAATCGTGTGGTCGTGCATTAGCGGTTTGGGGGAACAAGGGCATACTCGAGGTGGCACCCTCATCAACGACGATGGCATTGTCTGGGATAAAATACGCCAGAGCCTGGGCCACGGTATTAACATCAAGTGCTCCCGAGGCCAGTTCGGGAATTGATAAAGGCTGTACGTCAGGCTCGGCACTTGCCGCTCCCAAACAAGCCACCATGTCTATCAATAATTGCTCGATATCATCGCCGGGGCCGGCGAGTATAGTGTGTTCACAACCCTCTGGGGCTATGACGCTGGGTACGTTCGGGTAGGCAAAAAATGAAACCGGCTCCGTCACGCCGATCAGGATAAGCCGCTCTACATCCCTGATGTGATCAATAGCCAGTTCAGCCAGGTAAGGTAAGCGCTCGATCACAGCCCTACCGGCGCCTCTGGCTAATCGTGTGGGAAACACGTCTGTGCAGATTCGGGCGCCACTGGCTTTAGCGAGTTTGCCGAGAAGTAATCCGGACTCATGGCTGATATTCCGACCGCCCAGCATAATCATACACTTCTTGCCAGACTTCAGCGTTCCAACGGCCTCTTCTACACGGGCTGTTGGAATCCGCGGTGGCGCTGCGATTGTTACAGCTTCTGCAGCCCCGTTGGGATTATCACCCCAGGATACATCGGCTGGCAGTATCAAAGTGGCTATCTGCCCCTTACCCGCTTGTCGAACTGCCTCAGCGGCATCTCTGGCTATTCCATGGGGTGATTGCGAGGTGCGCACCCAATGTGAAACAGTTCCTGCAATGCCTTCTATGTCGGCTGTGAGCGGTGCGTCGTGTTCCAAATGATAGGTGGCGTGATCACCCACAATATTTATCACCGGGATATGTCCCTTCTTGGCGTTATGTAGGTTTGCCAAGGCATTACCTAACCCGGGGCCGAGGTGTAATAACGTTGAAGCAGGTTTTTCCGCCATGCGCGCGTAGCCGTCAGCCGCGCCACTTAGCACGCCTTCGAAGAGGCACAATACGCATCGCATGCCGTCCACTTCATCGAGAGCTGCGACAAAATGCATCTCCGAGGTGCCAGGATTGGTAAAACAAACCTCAACATCATTTTTGATCAAGGTTGTTATAAGGCTTTCAGCACCGTTCATAAAAAATCACTCTAGGTAGTTTGTTTAGGCTTGATTAAATGTCGCACTCAAGATCCAGTGAAGGTTGGCGGACGCTTCTCCATAAATGACTGCATGGCTTCACCTAAATCATTTGAATTCAATGTGGTCGTCATAGTCCACAGACCATTTAGTAACAGACTCTGCTCAGTCGTCAAGTCTTCCCCCTGCTGCAACATGAACTTGGTGCCCCGCACGGCCAACGGCGCGTTGGCGGCTATCTCTTCAGCCAGCTTCTGAGCTTCTGGTTTTGTAATTACTCAGGAAATTGGCGTTTGACGAAGAGACAGCTGCCGCTGTATTTCCCTGGCGAATATCCACAATCTGTCCTGACCCCATAGGGCCAGAATTTGCTCTCCGCGTTCATCCAGCAATCTCAAGCTAGGCACCCCCCATAGACCAGACTCATACATAGCCAACCTGTTGTTCTCCAGGATTTCCTCCCAGCCGGACTGCCCGATAATACTCTGCGCCTGTTGCCAATCCAGACCAGCATTTTCAACAACGCGCTTTAGTCCCTTATCAGTGTTGGTGTTGACACCATGGGCGAAGACCAAACTCAGAAAGCTGGAGATAAGTTCATTGCCCCTGCCCTGCTCGCAAGCCCATGGGTAGAGTGAGTAACAGCGTCTGACAGGATTGCCGATGGGATCGTAAAAATTGCCATAGGCAACGCCGGCCTCTCGCGCTTCTCGCGCGGCATCCATAAAAATATACAGTCCCTTTTGTCGGGTGGCTGGTACGCCCCTCATGACCATAGGCAGTACCGGTCGCACCACTAATTTCACGCCAGTGTCGCGAGCAAGCTCTATAGCGCGGTCGAAACTGATGGCTGTGTAGGGGCTGCGTAATGAAGGGTATATCTCCAGAGTGAGAGTGCCCTGATCTCTAAATTCGCCAGCTTCGACCGCTGGCCTGGGGACCAATCCGATCTCACCAGGCTGACTATCGACTCCCAGCGTGGCTAGACGTTTTTCCAGGTGATACAGGCGATCCACACCCCAGTACCATTCCTGTTCGTAGTAAAACATGGCGCCGGAGTAGTGCTGCAACTCGTGGCGACGATCTGTTCCCTCCTTGATTTTATCCTCTACAGTATCGGGGGTAGCCACACCATTGCGTTGCGCTATCGAGTTCAGCGTTTCCTCATCGTCATTCCAAAGCGCCGTACCTACC
>JBLHKV010000268.1:0-5244 GCA_047618115.1 Halieaceae bacterium
GTTGGTCCAGTACAGCCCTTACAAGCTTCAATATCAATTCCTGCTGGATTCTCAGCCGCACATCATAACTAATAGGTATTAGTATGGTAAGACCAGTGCGGCACGAAGTCTCCGATACGGCCATTTTGGTCCCAACCACATCCACTGCCCGCTGCGACATGATCGCCAAAACAAGGACCCAACAGAGATTGACCTCTATCGGATAAACATGGATAATCTCGCCTCCAAAATTCCAGTACCGTTTTATTTGAGGATATTTAGTGGCCAACTCTCCGCAAGCCAAAAAGCGAGCCCGTCAGGCAGTAAGTCGTCGTTCGCATAACGCCAGTTTCCGTTCACTGGTTCGTACCGTTATCAAGCAGGTCAATGCAGCTGTTGACAGTGGCGACGCCGAGCAGGCCAAAACGGCTTATGCTGCTGCCGTGCCCGTCATTGATCGCATGGCTGATAAAGGTATTATCCACAAGAACAAAGCTGCCCGTCATAAGAGTCGACTAAGCGGCCAGGTAAGAGCTCTCGCTTCCTGAGTAACCCGGCGTGACTACACCAGGACCATATTGTCCCGGTGTATGAGTTCATCATCCCCCCGGTACCCAAGCAGCGCCTCGATTTCATCACTTGATCGGCGAATAATACGTCGCGACTCGACGGCGCTGTAATTTACCAAACCTCTGGCAATTTCAATCCCCGCCGGGTCGACACAAGACACCACGTCTCCGCGGGAAAACTCTCCCGCGACCGAACTCACCCCCACAGGTAGCAGGCTGCGACCAGACTGCTGCACAACTCCGGTTGCCCCGGCGTCTAGATGCAGAACGCCACTGGTGCGCATCAATCCAGCCAACCATTGTTTGCGGGCCGTGTCCGGACGCCTGCCAGCGCGCAGCAGTGTACCTACCGATTCACCGGCGACGATCGCCGTGAGGACCTGTTTATTCTCTCCGTTGGCAATCACGGTGTGAGTACCCGAGCGAGCCGCGAGCTGTGCTGCCTTTATTTTGGTCACCATGCCACCGCGGCCCAGCGCCGTTCCCTCGCCAGCCATACCTACAAGGCTGGGGTCATCTGCGCTCACTTCGGTCAGCAAATTTGCATCGCTGTGCGACCTCGGATTTGCATCGTAGAGACCATCCTGATCGGTGAGAATGATCAATACATCAGCGTCAATGAGATTGGCAACCAGGGCGGCCAAGGTATCGTTGTCGCCAAAGCGGATCTCCTCGGTGACCACGGTATCGTTTTCGTTCACCACCGGGATTACATTCAGCGACAGCAACGTCATTAGCGTACTGCGCGCATTGAGATATCGATCGCGGGCCGAAATATCATCGTGATCCAGCAGAATTTGAGCTGTATGCAGACCGTATTTTTGAAACTCAGACTCGTAGCTTTGCACCAAGCCCATTTGACCGACCGCCGCCGCCGCCTGCAATTTATGGAGCTCTCGGGGTCGACTACTCCAACCCAGGCGACTCATCCCCGCTACCACTGCCCCGCTGGAGACCAGCACTAGTTCGATTTTCTGTCTACGAAGCTGAGTCATCTGCTCCACCAGCCCGGAAATAGCGCTTTGATCCAGACCCCGCCCCCCATCGGTGAGGATAGCACTGCCGACCTTAACGACTATGCGACGGGCCGACGCCATTGGGCTGCGGTCAGCCACAACACCCTCCGCGCCGATGGCACCACAACTCAGGGCGCATATTCCCACTCAACATCATCGTCGTCGTCATCATCGTGGTCGTCGTCCGATTCACTGCGGGCAGTGCGCGCCTCATCGCGCCACTGTCGGCGCAGGTATTCGATGCGCTCTCTGCCCTCGCGCTGCATCGCGTCTTGATTGGCCCGCTCCTGCATCAACAACTCTGGGTCATCGCGCTCGGCCTCGCGGGTCGTCTCGAGAAAACTCATCATATCGCCACATAACGTTTGTAAACCTTCACGGCTAACCGCGGACACCACATAGCAAGGTCCCTGCCAGTTCAGCGCCTCGATAATGCGCTGTTTCATGACATCTCGTGCCTCGGGATCGAGCAGGTCGGCTTTATTGAGCACCAGCCATCGCTCCCTACCAGCAAGTGCTGCACTGAATTGCCCCAGCTCAGAAACGATAGCCACAGCAGATTCAGGAGGATCGGTGCCGTCGATGGGCGCCATGTCTACCAGGTGCAACAGCACCCGATTACGGGTCAAATGCTTGAGGAAGCGAATCCCCAAGCCAGCGCCCTCGGCGGCACCTTCGATCAAACCGGGGATATCCGCGATAACAAAACTACGGTGGGTCTCAATACTAACGACCCCGAGGCTGGGTACCAGCGTAGTGAACGGGTAGTCAGCAATTTTTGGAGTGGCCGCCGACACGGCGCTAACGAGAGTTGATTTACCCGCATTGGGCAAACCCAACAACCCAACATCGGCCAATAATTTCAGCTCGAGCTTCAGCTCTCTCATCTCGCCTTCACTCCCGGGCGAAGTTTGCCGGGGAGCGCGGTTGACACTGGACTTGTAACGGGTGTTCCCCAGCCCATGAAATCCGCCACGCGCTACCAGCAGGCGCTGCCCAGGTTTCGACAGATCTCCCATCACTTCCTGGATAGCTTCGTCGATTACCGTAGTGCCTACCGGTACTTTGAGAATAAGGTCATCACCGCCGCGACCCGTGCGGTTCTGGCCGCTACCGGACTTGCCGCTATCCGCCCGGTACTGGCGCTGATAGCGGTAGTCGATCATGGTGTTCAGCGCCTCATCGGCCTCCAGATATACACTTCCACCATCGCCACCGTCGCCGCCATCGGGGCCACCTTCGGGAATGTACTTCTCGCGGCGAAAGCTCAATGCGCCGCTACCACCGCGCCCGGCTTCAACTTTAATTGTTGCTTCGTCTACGAATTTCACTGCTTAGTTTCCAATATTTCCTGATTGATTGGGCCACAATATGCCATACCGATGTTCACTTCATTAAGAAAACTATCCCGGGCCTCCGTCGATGTAAGCGGGCTCAAACTGTTATAGGTCTTTCAGTCGCTCCCGGGGCGGACCAACGGATTCGCTTGGTGAAAAAGCTATAACAGTCTGAGCCCTTGTGCCCGGCCCCGGAATTCAAGCAAAAAAAACCCCGTCACTGACGAGGCTTTTACGTTCCGTCTTGCGCCGCGCTCAGGCGCTCACCACCTGAACATATTTGCGCTTTTGCGGGCCTTTGACCAAAAACTCTACCCGGCCATCCGCCTTTGCAAACAAGGTGTGGTCCTTGCCAATACCGACGTTGTTGCCTGCGTGAAAACGTGTACCGCGCTGACGAACAATAATATTGCCCGAAATCACTACCTCTCCACCAAACCGCTTTACACCCAGTCGCTTACTCTGTGAGTCGCGACCGTTACGAGTACTACCACCTGCTTTCTTGTGTGCCATTGTCCGCTACTCCTCTAGCCCGCTTGAATGCCGGTAATCCTGACTTCAGTAAACCACTGACGGTGACCGGCCTGCTTGCGAAAATGCTTGCGACGGTTGAATTTAATAATGTGTATTTTCTTGTGGCGTCCGTGACTAATCACTTCTGCGGTAACTTTACCGCCGACAACCAAAGGCCGTCCTATATTAACCGACTCGCCTTCACCAACAAGAAATACCTTGTCGAACTCGAGGGAGTCACCGGTAGCGACCTCAATTTTTTCCAGCTTGAGGGTTTCGCCCTCTACTACGCGGTGCTGTTTACCACCGCTTTCTATTACAGCGTACATGTCCTGCTCCTGTTAGTTTGCCGTCTCGCAATTGGTACAATCCCCTGCAGAAGACAGGGTGGCTGAGCCCGGCACTAAACCAAAAATAAACAACCGGAGCCAAGGTTTGCACTAGGTCCCCTGTTGAGGGCGGCGATTCTACTGAAATTCAACCCGGGTAGCAAGCCAAAATGTAGCCAAAACCGCCGCCAATACTGGGCCCAGCCTTGACAGCTGCCGGGACAAGCCATAGCATTCGCGGGCTTTTTACGGTTAGCCCTAGGTCATGGATCACATTCGTCAAATCGTCGCCAGTGAGTTCGATGCAGTCAATGACTTGATCGTCGAACAACTTGAGTCAGACGTCCCTCTCGTAGAGAACATCGGTCACTATATCGTTGAGGCCGGTGGTAAGCGCCTGCGCCCGCTGTTAGTGCTGCTGTCGGCCGCCTGTTGCCACTATCGTGGTCGTGAACATATCCGCCTGGCTACGGTTATCGAGTTCATCCACACAGCGACCTTATTGCACGACGACGTGGTGGATATATCCAGTTTGCGGCGGGGGCGACCCACGGTTAACGCTACCTGGGGTAATGCACCCAGCGTTCTGGTTGGCGACTTCATTTACTCCCGTGCTTTCCAGTTAATGGTGGCGATTGGCGATATGGACATCATGGCCAATCTCTCCAGTACCACCAATACGATTGCAGCCGGCGAGGTGCTGCAGCTCTCCAAAATCGGTGATGCCACGACCACCGAGACCCAGTACCTGGAAATCATCGAACGTAAAACGGCTATTTTATTCGCATCGGCCTGCCGTGGAGCAGCGCAACTGGCCGGCATGGGCAACAGTGAGATTCAACACTTCCACGACTACGGGCTCAACCTTGGCATGGCCTTCCAACTGATCGATGACGTACTCGACTACGAGGGCGATCCGGCAACCATGGGCAAAAACGTCGGCGACGATCTCGCCGAAGGCAAACTTACCCTGCCGCTCATCCACTGCCTGGAACACGGTCGCCCCGAGGAGCAAGAACTCATTACCAACGCTATCACCACGCGCAGCGTTACTGGGTTAAAAGATGTAGTCGCCGCGGTCGCCGCCAATGGTTCTCTTGCCTACGCTCGAGAACAGGTTAATGCTTACAGTGACAAAGCTCGCGCAGCCCTGCAGGCGCTGCCAGACAACAAGTATCGCGACGCATTGGCTGAGCTGATCTCCCTGGCCAGCGATCGCAATCACTGAGCCAGTTCTACTTAGGAGCACGCAATGAGCACCGAAACACCGCGCTTCACTCACACTAAGGCCTGGCAGGCGCTACACCGCCTCGCAGACGGCTGCCGTAATGACTCCATAGATAAACTGCAGCAGGACGAAAACAGAGCTCGCGCTTACTCCTTGAGTAGCTCAGGCCTAACCCTGGATTACTCCCGTCACCTTCTGGATGACGGAGCGCTGCATGAATTACTCGAACTTGCCAAAGAAAGTGAAGTGGGGTCTCTGCGGGAGGCGCTATTT
>JBLHKV010000269.1:0-5202 GCA_047618115.1 Halieaceae bacterium
AGAGGGCGACTTCAGCCACCTGTTGGCGTGGTTGCGCACAAATGTGCACAATAAGGGCAGCCTGCTGAGTGCCACCGACATGTTGACCTCGGCAACCGGGTCCAGCTTGGATGCCAATTATTTTATTGATCACCTGAAGCGACGTTATCTCCCTGGCTAATGCTCCGTTTTATTTATTGAATTATTGAAAGGTCAAAGACTCTGCCATGAAACAAGCATTAACAACTATGTTATCCATGCAAGATCGTATGAACACCCGCGTCCACCCGCAGTGGGCAGAGCAAAATTTTGCGTGGTATCGAGCCGCCTGGATAGAATGTGGTGAGCTAATTGACCACTACGGTTACAAGTGGTGGAAAAAGCAGGTGCCAGATATGGATCAGGTAAAGCTGGAAATCGTCGACATCTGGCATTTCGGTATGAGCGCGCTGTTCACGCCCGGCATATCCATTGAGGTGCTGGCCGATACCATGCTAGAGGAAATTGATAGCTGGGAAAGTTCAGAGCTTGATGTGCTGGCGGCGACGGAACGGCTGGCTCTGCACACACTGGAGACGCAAGGTTTTTCTGTTCCCCATTTTTGGGACTTGATGACATCGGCAGAAATGGATTTCGACGATTTGTTCAAAGCCTATGTCGGTAAAAATGTTCTAAATTTCTTCCGCCAGGATCACGGTTACAAAGAGGGTAGCTATGTAAAGATATGGTCGGGTCGTGAAGACAATGAGCATCTCACCGAGATTCTCAACAGCCTGGATAGTCAGAATACTGACTTCGGCGAAGCGGTCTACAAGGAGTTGAGTCGGCGCTACCCCGCCGATAAATCCGATGGCTGAAACAGAGAAAAAACTATCTACCAGCGCTCTGGCACGAGCGCTGGACCTGCCGGCCCAGCAGTTGTTTGCCACCTTGCAGGATGCCGGCTGGATAAAGCGAATTGATTCGGGTTGGGCGCTGACCGGCAAAGGAGAATTTGAAGGCGGTAGCTACCAGGACAGCCCGCGGTTTGGACGCTACATACAGTGGCCAGAATCACTGCGTCAGCACGCACTAATTAGTTCCGTTGAAGCACGACAGAAGTTGACGGCTACGGGCGTGGCTCGCTGTTTTAAACTACATGCGCGATCGGTGAATAGAGCGTTTGCCGAAATGGGACTACAGCAACACACCTTATTGGGTTGGGAATTAACCCGTCGGGGAACACGTTATGGAGGCTTGCAGGAAGAAAGTGAAAATAGCGGCGCCCTGTACATCAGTTGGCCGCGGGACATCGTCGATGACAGCATCATCAGGCGAGAGCTGGAATTTCTAACCCATTTTGAGCCGGAGTCGGGCGATGGGCAACGCTTCACATCGCGTGATGGCCACCTACTGGATACACAGCTGGAGCTGCATGTATGCAACTGGTTGTACCTGGCGCAATTGGTGCACGCTCATAAACGTAGACTGCCCGTTGAAGAAGACTTACGCGCAGATTTTTACCTGCCTCAGGTCGGTGTATATATTGAATGCTGGCTGGAAGACGAGCCACATCTACGCTTGACGGACAAGCTGGCCAAGCAAGAGGTGTGCGGCAAACTACAGCTGGACTATATTGATGTGCACGAGAGGGATATACATCGACTCGACGAGGTGCTGGGTCGTCGACTGCACGAAAAGGGCCTGCGCTGGTAGGCGCTTAACGTCGACGCAGAAGGACACCACACTCAAGGTGGTGGGTGTAGGGAAATTGGTCGAAAGCAGCAGTCTGCACTATCTCGTGGGTCTTTGAGATCTGCTTTAGGTTTTCACAAAGCGTATCGGGGTTACAGGACACGTAGATGATGTTTTCAAATTCAGCTACCAGTGCCTCGGTTTGTGTATCCAGGCCGGCACGCGGCGGGTCGACAAAGACGGTGCTGAACGTGTAGTCCGATAACGTTATCCCCTCGAGACGTCGAAACTGTCGACTGCCGCGTAGGGCCTCGGTTACCTCTTCGGCCGATAGCCGCACGATTTCGATATTGCTCACACCATTTTCTTCAGCGTTATGGCGCGCAGCGCGAACGGATGTTTTGGCGACTTCGGTTGCAAGCACCCGATCAAATTTTGCAGCCAGCGGAACTGTAAAATTGCCATTACCGCAATACAATTCCAATAGATCTCCTCCCAGTCCATCGGCAGCATTTCTCGCCCAGCCAATCATGTGTTGATTAACCCCGGCATTAGGCTGTGTAAATGATTGTTCGTATTGTCTGAGCGTGTAGGTCTGGTTGTCCACCTCAAGTATTTCGTCGACAAAGTCCTGACCGATAACTACCTTCTGACCGCGACTCCTACCGATAATGTGAATACCAAGATCTGCGGCCAGTGCGGTGGCGAGCTCACTCCAGTCGTCGTCCAGCTTGCGGTGGTAAATCAGCGACACCATCATTTCATCGCTCAGACTGTTCAGAAACTCGACCTGAAACAAGCGGCGTCGCAGTGTTGGACTTACCTTCAGTTTTTCCAGAAGGTCGGGCATCAAAAGCTGGATGGGATGACTGGCGATCGGAAAGTGTTCTATTGGAACTGGATCTCGAGGTGCTCCAGCACGGAACATCACGTAGTCCAATTCTTCACCTTCGTGCCAGACCCGGAACTCTGCACGCATTCGATACGCCGCCGGAGCGGAGCGAGCTATGAACTGGGGCAGACCATCCTCAACAAAGGGTGCCAGCAATGTATCGAGGCGCTCGACCTTGTCTTGTAACTGGCGGTCGTAGTTGTCGGGGTCAAAGTGGCTAAGTGGCATAGGGGATTACAGGCAATTATCTGGTCTGGGCAGACCAGCAATTTTGCTGATCAGCAGAGCGGGGCTGTTGGGAAACAAACGCAGCAAATAAACGCTCCGTCCTTTTTCTTGACCGTAATTAATTTGTATAAATTTAACCAGCGCACGCATGGCGGGTGAATGTTCGAACTGGGAGTAAAAATCACGTGCGGCATCTATCAGCTCCCAGTGATCTTCCGATAGCTCAATATTTTCGGCGCGCGCCAGGGTCTCGGCGACTTCTCGCCCCCAATCTGACAGGTCGCGGAGGTAGCCGTCGGCATCAAGTGCGATACGTTTACCGTCAGAGAGCTCCAGGGTCAGCTCCAGGTAAGGTTGCTGGGGTAGCGTTCGGTAAGTGCTGCAAAGCCATCGTAGTCGACGATATTAATCCGTGGATCGCAGCACTCCAATAGTCCCCGCGCCCGAAGATCCTCAGCTAGCGCGCACACCTGTGGGGCCTCCTCTCCAAAAAACAACCAATTTTCAGCTTGTGCCGGTATCGCTGCATACACTGCATTTTCTATCAATAAAATACAGTCGTCTTTTTTGGCCAAACGTCGGCAGCTGCCCAACGCAGTTGTAGAGGTAGGCGACGAATTGACTATGTGGAGCTTCAAAAGCTAACGACTTTGGTGGCGGACTGAATCAATTGCTCAACATCTTTTTGGTCAGCGGCGACAGCCAAATCGATCAGATCCTCGCGAGTAACGCCGCGTGAGGTTAGAGATTCGGTGTCGACGTAAATCTGTTCGACATCGTATAACGGTAGTGATTGCAATAAACGTAACTGGCTCTTGATACCCAGATCATCTGGGTTTTGATCGGCTAGAAGCTGAAATATACCATCATCCATAAAGAGCACTGCGACGCTGGCACTATAGACTGAAGCGGCCAGGCAAAACTCAATGGCGTCACGGCCCAGTGAGCTGCCGTATGGGGCGCTTCGGCAGATAACTAGCAGTGAGGTGTCGTTGTTACTCATCAGCCGGAGAACGTTATCAGGCGGTCTGAGGTGAGGCTGGCGTCGACCAGCTGCCCGAGACCCGCGAGTTCAAATCCGGGGTGTAGATTATCTCCCTGCTTGGCATAGCGCTTGGCTTCTGCCGCGTCCATTATGCCGCGGCGTAAACTGGCCCCGATACACACATCCAGATCAATGTCATTGGCTTCGGCCAGTGTCGCCCAGCTCTCCATCAGGTTGGGCTCGTCCTGGGGCGGACTGCCCATGGCATTGGCGATATACACGCCGTCGCTGTAAAAGAATACGCGTGTTACTCGGTGCCCGCGGTTGATGATCGCTCTGGCGAAGTTCAAGGCACTCATAGCTCCCTGTCGGGAGTGGGGTGGTGCCAGCACGAGTAGAGCATAGTTCATGGAGCATAGTTCATGGAGCGCAGATCCCAGATAGACAAAGCCCCGGACTGGCCGGGGCTTGTGGCGATTCGGCTTGAGACTTAATCGTTAGCCACGCCTAATATGTGGAGCAGATGGATAAACAGGTTATAGATACTCAGGTACAAGGAAACAGTGGCGCGAATGTAGTTTGTTTCGCCGCCATTGATGATACGACTTGTATCAAACAGGATCAGCCCCGACATGATAAACACTATAGCCGCCGATATGGTTAGCGACAGAGCAGGAATGCCAAGAAAGATATTGGCAATACTCGCCACTACTGCGACCAGCAGTCCTACCATCAGAAAGCCGCCCATGTAGGAAAAATCTTTTCGAGTGGTAAGCGCATAGCCTGACAAACCGAAAAAGACTACCGCCGTACCAGCCAACGCCTGCATAACCAGAGCCGGGCCATTTGGCATTGCCATGTAGTGGTTGAGCATGGGCCCCAGTGAGGCTCCCAGCAGACCGGTAAAAGCAAAGATAGCGATAATGCCCTTGCTGCTGTCGGCTGTCCGATGTACCACAAAGAGTAGGCCGAAGGAGACCAGCATCATCATCATGCCGGCACCGGGGCCAATATTCATGGCCATGGCGATACCCGCAGTCATCGCACTCCAGACCAATGTCATGGACAGCAACATGTATGTGTTGCGCAGCACCTTGTTGGTTGCGAGGGCAGAATCCAGGGAAGTAATGCCACTTTGGTGAAGTGTATTATCTTGCATGTTGTGTATCTCCAAAAATAGGTGGGTATTGGTACCCACTGGCGTTAGACCAATAGTAAGGCCGAAATATCCAAAATCAAGGTTTTATGGTGTATTTAATTTTTTCTCGATAAACAAAAGTAGGCCGATAGAAGCTACCGGCCCGTTAATGGATTAAAGGCGGAGGCTGAGACCGTCCGCAGAGGGTCCATCGGTAACCTGGTCAAGGGTTTCATGGTCATTTAGTTTCGGATTGCGTCTGCGCCATCGATCGTCCCTATCGGGCAAGTCATTCAGCTTGCCCGA
>JBLHKV010000270.1:0-5201 GCA_047618115.1 Halieaceae bacterium
TTTCCAACTGTCACATCGGGGTCTTTCACAAACGACTGCTTGGCCAGGCTATTTTCAGCCAGATACTTATTAACTTTACCAAATACCATTTTTTCGATGATTTCGGGTGGTTTGCCGCTGTCCTGCGCCTGCGCCATCGCAATTTCTCGCTCCTTGGCAACCAGCTCTTCAGACATGTCTTCAGGGTTCACAACTTGCGGGTTTACCGCGGCGACATGCATAGCCACGTCTCGCGCCAGATCCTGCTCTCCACCTTTCAAAGTCGTCAGCACTGCAATACGGTTATTACTGTGCACATAACTACCTACCACTCCGTCTTCACTGGTGGCTAAAGCGATTCTGCGAACACCAATATTCTCACCGACTTTCTGGACCAGCGCTTCGCGATCGGCTTCGAGCTCCCCGGCCATCAATGCGGCCACATCTGTTTCGCGCCGCGTAAATGCCGCGTCGACAATTTTAGTGACGAAGCTTAAAAAGCCGTCGTCGCGGGCAACAAAGTCGGTCTCGCTGTTTATTTCAACGATAACGCCATAGCTACCGTCTTCGGCGACTCGGGCGGCGACCACACCATCGGCAGCAGTACGTCCAGCTTTTTTGGCTGCCTTCATGCCACTTGATTTTCTTAGCTCCTCGATGGCCAGCTCTATATCGCCCTCGGCCAGCTTTAGCGCTCTCTTACACTCAACCAGACCAAGTGCAGTTCGCTCTCTGAGTTCTTTCACCATTGCTGTTGTTACTTCAGCCATTGGATATTTCTCCTGTGACTTCCGCCCATACGGGCATCTATATTGGATATTGTTGGATTTGGTGGCCGGGTATGGCTCACGCATTGCAAGCGACTAAGCGGCGGGGTTTTTCACCCGCCGTAGGTTACGCCTGTCACTTCAGAGTGCAGCGCTCAGGCGCCGTCAGCTTTTTCCGCAGCTTCAGTGGTTGCAGCTTCGGTCTCAGCAGTCGCTGGAACTTCCTCAGCCACTGCAGCAACTGCCTCGGGTGCAGCTGCTTCGGCTTCGGCTTCTGCCTCCGCTGCTGGAGCCGACTCTTCTGCACTCATTTCAACGAACTCGTCACGTCCAGCAACCACTTCACCAGCTTCGGTACGACCGGCGATGCATGCATCGGCCATAGCGGTAACGTAGAGCTTGATCGCGCGAATAGCGTCGTCATTACCCGGAATAATATAGTCTACCCCGTCTGGATTGCTGTTCGTGTCGACAATACCTATAACCGGGATGCCTACTTTGTTCGCCTCAGTTATCGCGATTCTCTCGTGATCCACATCGACCACAAACAGTGCGTCAGGCAGCCCGCCCATATCCTTGATTCCACCGATACTGCGCTCGAGCTTTTCCATGTCACGTCGCCGCATCAAGGCTTCTTTTTTAGTCAAGACGTCGAATGTGCCATCGAGGGACTGCGCTTCCAGATCCCGAAACCTGCGTATCGAAGCTCGGATGGTTTTGTAGTTGGTGATCATCCCGCCGAGCCAGCGGTGGCTGACATACGGCATGCCAGCTCTTTCAGCTTCTTCTTTGATTATTTTACTGGCCGCACGCTTAGTGCCGACGAACAAGATTTTATTCTTGTTTGACGCCAGCTTGCGCACCATATCCAGAGATTCATTCAGAGCCGGAACAGTATGCTCCAGATTAATGATGTGTATTTTATTCCGAGCCCCAAAGATGTACTCATCCATTTTGGGGTTCCAGTAGCGAGTCTGATGCCCAAAGTGGGCTCCAGCCTGCAACAGTTCACGCATGCTTACTTGTGTCATGATATTACCTGCAGTTTAGGGTTAATCCTCCACATACCCCATTGTTCAACCCACCTAAGTAGGGCACCCAGAACGATGTGTCGGTATGTGTGTGTCGTTTGTCTCAAAAAGAGCGGAACAGGAGCTCCCTCGATTCGAGGCGCGCTTTATACCATAACCAGTGCCTCAGGTGAAGCACGTTATGCTTTGGCATACAGAGAAACCCACGCCAACTGCCACGAAGGGGTAAAATTTACATACATTAGCCCTGTTAGAGGGTAAAGTATGTCGCTTTTTTAGGCTTGGCCACGAGACCCCTCCCCCTATGACTGCGACCATCAAAACGCCTGACGAGCTGGAAAAAATGCGAGTTTCCGGGCGCCTGGCAGCACAAGTTCTGGAAATGATAACGCCCCACGTAATAGCAGGCATTACCACGGGCGAATTGGACCGACTTTGCCACGAATTCATCGTTGACGTGCAGGATGCCATCCCGGCGCCGTTGAACTACCACGGATTCCCTCGCTCAATCTGTACATCAGTTAATGAAGTGGTCTGCCACGGTATTCCGTCAGAGAGGAAGAAGTTGAAAAATGGCGACATTGTCAACATCGATATCACCGTCATCAAAGATGGCTACCACGGCGACACAAGCAAAATGTTTAGCTTGGGAAAAACCATCCCCCACACTGAGCGCTTGATCCGCGTCACCCAGGAATGCCTGTATAAAGCCATAGATATCGTCAAACCTGGTACTACACTGGGGGACATCGGCCATATCATTCAAACCCACGCAGAGAGCAATTATTACTCCGTGGTTCGCGAGTACTGCGGACATGGTATTGGCCAGGTTTTCCACGAAGACCCCCAGGTGCTTCACTACGGACGCAAGGGGACCGGCATGGTTCTCGAAGAGGGTATGACCTTCACCATAGAACCTATGCTTAATGCCGGCAAAAGGCACGTCAAGCTAAATCAAAAAGACGGCTGGACAGTGACTACCCGAGACGGTCGCAACTCGGCTCAATGGGAGCACACCCTGGCTATCGTGGGAAATAGCTGTGAAATTCTTACAGCCCGGAACGATGAAACGTTTTAAGGCAGCAAAACCCCCAATGATAAAGGGTATTCCTCTCTCCGTGTTCTCGCCGGAAGAATTCGCCGCTTCGGTATCGAATTCAGACCAGGCCATACCGCTGTATCGACAGGCCATAACGAAGTGTTCGGCACTCCTCGATGAGCAGTTCATCAATGGCGTTGACATCCAGGAGCTCATTCACGCCAGAGCGACACTGATCGACCACATTCTCGCCACCGCCTGGGAACAGTTTGATTGGGGGCATCAGTCCGTCGCCCTGGTAGCGGTTGGTGGCTACGGGCGCGGCGAATTGCACCCCCACTCCGACATCGACCTGCTTATTTTGGTCGAAGAGCACTGCGACGCGCACACACCGTGTATCGAGGGCTTGGTGGCGCTACTCTGGGACATAAATCTAAACATTGGTCACAGTGTTCGGACCGTATCAGAGTGTGTAGATCAGGCGCTTAAAGATATCACCGTCACCACCAGCTTAATGGAATCTAGACTGCTCGCGGGCACCGAGGCTCTGCGCCTGCAAATGATCGACGCGACCGGGCCAGACAAGATTTGGGCCAGTGATGATTTTTTCTCGGCCAAACGCAACGAACAAATCCGGCGCCACCGTAAATTCGCAAATTCCGAATACAACCTCGAACCCAATATCAAGAGCTCTCCAGGTGGGCTTAGAGACGCACAAATGATAGGTTGGTTTGCAAAACGACACTTTGATGTACCTCAACTCGAAGACCTCATTGAATCTGGTTTCCTTCAAGCCGCGGAACTACAAACGCTAAGAAAGGCAAGAAACTGGATGTGGCGGGTACGCTACGCCCTGCACATGCTCAGCGGTCGTGCCGAGGAAAGACTGGTATTCGATCGCCAGCGAGAACTGGCTGGCATGTTTGGCTATGAGGACAGTAACGCCACACTGGCGGTAGAGGCATTTATGCAGCAGTACTACCGATGGGCACTGCAGCTAAGCCAACTCAATGAAGTACTGATGCAATATTTTGATGAGGCTATCCTGCACGCTGGGGACACCACCAAAGCCTTGGTACTCAACGAGCGTTTCCAGGTACGCAATGGCTTGATAGAAATCCGCTCCGATGATGTTTTCAGTCAGCACCCACCGGCGCTACTGGAAATTTTTCTGCTAATGACACAACAGGCCGACATCAATGGTGTTCGCGCTTCGACAATTCGGTCAATCCGTGACCATAGCTATCTTATCGATGACGCATTCAGGGCAGATCCGAAAAATCGCCAAACATTTATAGATTTGCTCCGTTCTACCTACAAAATCGCTCTACAATTACGGCGCATGAACAAATATGGCATCCTCGGCCTATACCTGCCGGAATTCGGGCGCATAGTCGGCAAGATGCAGCACGACCTATTTCACATCTATACCGTCGATGCGCACACCCTGGAGGTCGTAAAAAATATGCGCCGCTTCCAGTACCCGGATATGCGCGAACGCTTCCCGATCGCGGGCCGCATTGTCGGGCGTCTTCCTAAACTGGAGCTCCTTTACATAGCCGGCCTTTACCACGACATCGCCAAAGGTCGCGGTGGCGACCACTCGACTCTCGGAGCTGCCGACGCTACCCAATTTTGCGAGAACCATGGGATTAGCCCTAGGGATACACGACTGGTTTGCTGGCTTATCGAGCAGCATCTATTAATGTCTGGAGTGGCACAAAGACAGGACATATCCGACCCCATCGTCATCCAAAACTTTGCCATGGAAGTTGGCGATGAGACCCGGCTGGATTATCTATACGCGATGACGGTCGCAGACATAAATGCTACTAACCCAACGCTTTGGAACCATTGGCGGGCCTCTCTTATGAGCCAACTCTACGCGGAGACGAAACGGGCTTTACGTAGAGGGCTGGAAAACCCTGTAGACAGACAAGAACTGATAGAAGAAAACCAGCGCCAGGCCGTCGAACAATTGGAAGACCGAGGCTTCGCTTTGGAAGACCTGAGCGATATTTGGAGGGATACCGGAGAGGACTATTTTCTGCGGGAGCGACCAGAGGACATAGTGTGGCATACCGAGTCTGTCGCCCAAGCCGCAGATAGTGACAAACCGTTGGTCCTGATAAAAAGCCATTCCGATATACAGTACGAGGGAGCCACCCAGATCTTCATCTACACCCACCCTTCCGATTACCTGTTTTCGGTCATTACGTCTACGCTGGAACAGTTGGAGCTCAGCATCCACGATGCGCGCATGTATACCTCCGGAAATAACATGACGATTGACACCTTTTTTGTGCTCGACGCGAACGGCGAGGCTATTGCCAGCGACCAGCATCGAATTGCACACATTCGGGAGACGTTAGAGATCGCGCTAGA
>JBLHKV010000271.1:0-5180 GCA_047618115.1 Halieaceae bacterium
GAGTTGTTATCGGCTGCTGCCAAGTTTGAAAAACCTACACCGGCATCGACAAAAAAGATAAGGTCGACCAAGCCAGTGCGCGAGAAGAAAGTTGCGACCAGGAAGATCGCTCCCAAAAAAACTAAGGTACCTACTGTTAAGAAAGCTCTCGATAAGAAGAAAGCTCCGGTAAAGAAAAAAGCTTCTTCTAAGTCTAAACCTAAGCTAAAAAGTCGTGTTTCTGGCGCAGCAGGTAATGCGAAGGCCCGGCCGAAGCGCCAATCCGGGAGTCAGTAGCGAGGGTTTAGGGAGCCGACGCGTGAAGAGCATCAACTCCAAACTTGGGATAGCGCTAATTTACCTGCTCTCCCTGCTGCCATTAAATGCGGCGCGATGGCTGGGTCGTAGTTGTGCACGACTTATGGCCTTACGTGGGCCGAGGGGGCTAAGTGTTACCCGCATAAATATAGATTTGTGTTTTCCAACCTTATCTCAGGTAGAAAGGCGTAAATTGGCCGCCCAAAGCTATCTTGCTTTAGGCGAAACTGTGGCGGAGAGTGGAGCGAGCTGGATATGGCCTGCCGATAAGCTGTTGAGTAAAGTTACCTCGATCCATAACGAGCAGTTACTCACAAATGGCGTGGGTGCAGAGCGAGGCGTAATAGCGATCATTCCCCATCTGGGCAACTGGGAGGTCGTCGGATTGTATCTGGCACAGTTGCACAAGACGACGTCCTTATATGAACCGCCGAAAGATCCGGGCCTCGATCGCTTGATTTATAAGGGACGCATCAGGAATGGCGCCAATCTTGTAGCTACGAACAAAAAAGGAGTGGCAGCTCTTCTGAAGTCGCTTCGAGCCGGGCACATTGTTGCTGTCCTTCCCGACCAGCTGCCACGTGAGGCCACGAGCGGGGCCAATGCACTTTTTTTTAATAACTCAGCCATGACTATGTCGCTGGTTTCTCGCCTACTTGTAAAGACGAATGCCAGCGCCGTGTTTATCGGAGCCATCCGGTGTCGGGACGGTTTCGAAATTGTTATGCACGAACCATCGGCCGACCTCTACTCTACCGACCTGGATCTTTCACTGGCAGCTCTCAATGCTGGCGTCGAAAAAATGATTCTACTAGCGCCTGAGCAGTACAGCTGGGAGTACAAACGATTCAGACCGGTCCCCAGAAGTGGCACTAACCCTTACTTGAACTAGCAGCCGCTAGTGACCCCGATGCTTCCTGTGCTTAATGGAGTGTTTACCATGGTGCTTGCTGGAGTGCTTGCTATCGTAGTGGTGACGGTGCCCGTTCCGATATCTGCCGTGGTCATCGCGGTAGTGAAAGCCATAGCGGCTATACCGATTGTCGTATTGGTGGTTGCCGTATGGATGGTTGTCGTCAATTGCATAGTTCAAAAAAGAACCGAGCAGCAGCGCGGCGCCAATATGATTGCCATGGTGCCGCCCGGAATGATAATTTTTTGCACGATCATAGCGGCGGTGTGAGCTGCCCCGATGATGTTGGTCGCCGCTTTGAGCGCGGTAATCTCTTTCCCCTCTGTGGTCTTTTGCATGGACAGTAGCTGCCAGAATAAGCGTGAAAATCGTTACAGCAATAGTCATTGATAGCTTCATGAGATATCTCCTTCGGTTGTTGTCAATCTCAAGTACAAGGTATCAAGGTGGTACTGAATAGAGGCTGAATCAATATTCAGAAATTGCCAAGATGTTCGCGGTCGTCTTGTGGCATAATCTGTGCTTTTTTGGCAAGCAATGTCATTCTCGGTCGAAAATGAGCGCAGCACAGTGAGTAAGAAACAACGCAGGGACATCCCCCGATTTACACATCCAATAATCGAAACCCATTGCCATTTGGACTATCTGGATGACGGCGACCTGAAAGCGACACTAGACCGCGCCGGCGAAGTAGGTGTAGAGAAGGTAATTACTATTGCTGTTTCCCCCGACAACCTGAACAAAGTAGTCGAGTTGGTAGAGTCGGACGACAGGGTTTGGGGGACACAGGGCATTCATCCACACGAGGCTGAATCCTATTCCCCCGAGAGCGCTTCCGTACTAAGCGAAAATCTTGAGCACCCCAGGATATTAGCCGTGGGAGAAATAGGACTGGATTACTTCTATGATCACGCCGATAGAGCCGTGCAGCGTCGAGTATTCGAACAGCAACTTGAACTGGCCGCTGTTCGAGAACTGCCGGTGGTGATACACACACGCGATGCGGATGAAGATACCAAGGCTATTCTGGAAAACTATGTATCGAGCCTCAGTGCCGGCGGCGTAATCCATAGCTTTACCTCGGGAATCGCACTGGCTGAATACTGCATCTCTGAGGGCTTCTGTTTGGGGTTTAATGGCATTACAACGTTCAATAGCGCCGAAAATGTTCGAGACGTGGTGCGGATAACTCCGCTTGAAAACATTCTTCTGGAAACAGATGCGCCCTACCTAACTCCGGTTCCCTATCGAGGCCGGCCAAATGCCCCGTGCTACCTGCCGTTTATTGCAGAAACCCTGGCTGAACTTAAGGCCATTGATATTGAAGAACTACTTCGCGTTGCCTATCAAAACAGTCAGCGCCTGTTCTTTAGTCAGGCTGCTGTATGAGCATGGAATATATTGCTGGACAACGCTGGATCAGCCACAGTGACAATGAGCTGGGTTTGGGAATCGTGCTGGGCCGGGACGGACGACTTATCACCCTGAGTTTCCCTGCGATTGGCGAAGAAAGAACCTATGCTATCGAAAATGCACCGCTGAGCAGGATCCACTACAAGGTAGGCGATCTGATCACCACTGTCGACGGAGACGAACTGGAAGTGTTGGAGGTCATCGACCAGCAAGGCTTGCTGTTCTATCGCGGAATCGATCATCACGATCTTGAAGTCACCGTAGCTGAAATTGAACTCGACAGCCACGTACACTTATCCTCACCGCCCCAGCGATTACTCAACGGCCAAATAGACTCTCTCGACGCATTTGTTATGCGCGTGTCGACATTCGACCATCAACACGCGGTACAGACGAACCCGGCCCGAGGTCTTGTCGGGCCCAGGGTATCCCTGTTGGCTCATCAGATTTACATCGCAAGAGAAGTTGGTCAGCGTTACGCACCCAGAGTCCTGCTCGCAGATGAAGTTGGGCTTGGCAAGACCATCGAGGCTGGTCTGATTTTACACCAGCAGTTGATAACCGGCCGGGCCGAGCGAATTTTAGTGGTAGTGCCAGAGCCCTTGGTACACCAATGGCTGGTGGAAATGCTGAGAAGATTCAACATTCACTTCTCTATTTACGATCAGGATCGGATGGAGGCCCTGGTCGACGAAGACAATCCATTTGAATGCGAACAGCTGGTGTTGACCAATCTCGAATGGCTGGTCGACTCCGTGGAGGCCCAGGATCATCTCCTGGCTGCGAGCTGGGATCTGACGATTGTAGACGAGGCTCACCATCTCGCCTGGGAACCAGGGCTCAGCAGCCCCGAATATGACCTAGTGGAGCGTCTCGGTGAGCTGAGCATTGGTTTGTTACTGCTCACGGCAACGCCCGAACAGATTGGCCAAGCCAGTCACTTTGCTCGATTAAGACTGTTGGACCCACATAGATTTCATAATCTCGATAGCTTTATTGATGAAGAGAAGAACTATGCAGCGCTGAATACCTTGCTGGAAAGTATCATGCAAAGCGACGGCGACATATCAGCCACTCTAGAGACTGATCTACAGCACTATTTGCACAGCAATCTACCCGTCGCCGATGGTAGCCTCGTGCGTAGAGATAAAATCGTCAGGCTCCTGATAGATCACCACGGCACCAGTCGTGTCATGTTTCGCAATACACGCGACAGCATGACAGGGTTTCCTATTCGCGTACTGAAAGAGATGTCCCTGCCCTGCCCCGACATATATGCCAGCCCGGACAGTAAAAGCCTGCTCTACCCCGAGGGGAGCGTCGATGAAGAGCTCTGGCTGAGCGCCGACCCGCGGGTGCCATGGCTGCGAGAGCTGTTGAACCAGGTTAAACCACAAAAGGTTCTGGTCATCTGCGCTAACGCCAGCACGGCAGTTGCTCTGGAACATTTTTTACATCTTCGGGCAGGCGTCCGTAGCGCGGCGTTTTACGAAGGCCTTTCGATTATCGAGCGCGATCGCGCTGCAGCCTACTTTGCCGAGGAAGACTCGGGTGCACAGACCTTGATCTGCTCGGAGATCGGTAGCGAAGGTCGCAACTTCCAATTCTGCCAACACCTGGTTTTGTTTGATCTGCCGCTAAATCCCGACCTCTTGGAGCAGCGCATTGGTCGACTCGACCGAATCGGACAAAGTAAGGACATTCAACTTCATATTCCCTACATCGAGGGAACAGCACAGGAAGTACTCTTCAAATGGTACGCGCAGGGTCTGCAGGCGTTCACGCGCTGTTTTCCCGCAGGAATACAGGTTCTGCAACGCTTTGCCCCTGATCTTGAACGTCAACTTCAAAATCCTGAAGCAGATATGAGCGAACTGCTCGCAGACACTTCAGCATATGCGCAAGACATGCTGGTCAAATTAAGTGCGGGTCGTGACAGACTACTTGAGCTGAATTCATGCAATCCAGCGATCGCTGAAGCGACCATAGAAGAGATCGAGCGTTTCGAAGAGTCAACGGAACTGAGCGCATACATGGAGCAGCTCTGGGACCAGTTCGGTGTCGAGCAAGATTACCATTCCGATGCAACAATGGTGCTAAGGCCGGGCTCACATATGCTTAGCAGCCAATTTCCAGGTGTCCCCGAAGAAGGAGTGACCGTTTGCCTCAATCGTGGCAAAGCTCTACACCGCGAGGATATGCAGTACCTCACCTGGGAACACCCAATGGTAGCTGACGCGATGGATATGTTGCAGAACAGCGAGCTGGGTAATACGTCGGTTGCCGCGGTAGCTCTCAAAGGTATCAACCCCGGAACATTGTTGTTAGAAACGATCTACACCGTTCGCTGCATCGCGCCACGCAAGCTTCAACTCAGTCGATTTTTGCCCCTGAGTCCAATGCGTCTATTGCTAGATGCCAACGGCAAAGACCTTTCCGCAGTTATGCCACACACGAGACTCAACACACTGTGTCAGATGTTAGACTTGAAAACCGCGCAAGCGATTGTGAAGCAGGTTGGCCCGACTGTGGAAGAAATGTTGCAGCAGAGTGCGAC
>JBLHKV010000272.1:0-5170 GCA_047618115.1 Halieaceae bacterium
GTGTACCAATCAGTATAATTTCGCTATCCGCGGGTAGCACCGTATCTGGACCGGCATGGGTAATGGTTCGATCCAGGTTGTCGATACCGATTACACTACAGGAGGTTGCCGCTCTAAAATTTGCTTGCGCGAGCGTCTTCCCTGCTAGTTTCTTCGACACGCGAACTTTGAAGACATCTAGTCCCTCGGCAATCATCAGCAGGTCGCTGCGTTGTAAAAGGTTAAATAGGGCGTTAGCGCCCATTGAGGCGTAGGACATTACAATATCAGAACCAGCCCGATGTAATGGCGCAACATTTCGCTCCAATGTGGCGCGACAGATAATCTGGATATCCGGGCGCAACAATCGACAGTAGATAGCCAGGTAAATATTAGTCTCGTCATCGCGGGGGGTTATGATGATAGTGGGCGCGTCGGCGATGCCAGCTTCCTGCAAGACGGATTTATCGCTCCCTGATCCAAAAACGTATTTTTCTGGATCGCGAATCCGCTCCTCCAAAACTTCAACTATGCGGTAATCGATACCACGCCGTTTGAGTGAGGCGGCGGTAGACCGCCCGACACGACCACCGCCGATGATAATCACGGGGCTGGATTCAGTCGGAGTATTGTCCGCACGGTAATTCGCATCGAACTCATGCAACTGCTTTCGTGATCCAGCCAAGAGCAGTACAGAATTAGTCTCGATAGTGCTCTCGGGTTGACCAATCTGGAAATTTCCGCGCGCCCAAAACCCAACAATACTGACGCTAGTTTCCGCTTGCGCAGCCAGGTAGTTTTTGCCGACCAATTTTGTCCGGGCGGAATCAACTTCTGCTATCAGTAAATCATCAATCTGGCCAACTACGTGTGAAAAACCTGGACCACCAATAGCTCGTCTGGCAAGGGCCTCTGCCATAAGCCCAGTTAGGTCAAGTACCCTGTTGCAACCCGAAAGCTTCAGTATTTCAACCGAGGAATCTTCACGAGCCGTGGCAATCACAAGTGTTTTGGTTGTGATGCCGCGAACTGTAAACACAACCGAAGTATTGCTGATGTCATCACGAGTCGTGGCTACCAACGCCGCGTGTTCAACCCTGGCACGCTGGTATGTTTCTGGATCGTTAAGCTCTCCATAAATAGCGTAAATACCCTTTTCTCTGAGCCGGATTACCTCTGCAATTTCCGGCAAGATTACAACATAGGGATAGTGAAAATGTACCAACTTCTCAATAAGCGCGCTAGCGACCGGTCCATAAAAGGTAAGGATAACGTGACCCTGTATAGATTCCGGTACGTGGCGAGGCACGAGATTAACCTCGCGGGATTTCATCCATGGCTCCCAGAATAGCTCTATGAAAGTGACAGGTAGCAGCACGAGCATAAAGATAATCCCAGACAGCAATACGAAAATGGAAAATATACGGCCCAGATCAGACTTGAAGGCAATGTCGCCATAACCCAGAGTCGACATAGTAGACAACGTCCAGTAAAACCCAGTGACCAGTGAGTGCCGCTGTTCCTCAAGGGCCATTATCGCTTGAAAAATAAGCGAAAAACTGGTGACCAACGTTGCTAGAATCAGGATAAAACGCAACAGAGCCCGGAAATGATGCCGTTTGGATGCTGTGGCAATCCGCAGCAGCAATCCCTTGGTAAGGCCCGTATTATTATTTTTCCACAGAGACGTGTTACTGCTCTTTTCAGATCCCGACAAGGTTTGGTCCATTCAATATCTGTAGGCTATTAATCATACCGCAACGGCGCGAAGACAAGATACTATCGCCGTGGTAGCCTTGCGAGCGGTATGACGGAGCTAGCAAAAATGACTGAATTTTCTGCACGAGAGCTGACGCGCCTGACTAGCGCAGGGGATCTATTATTTCAGGCTGAAAAGCAGTTACCAGTGCTTACCCGAACGGCCTGGCCACCGGAACTCGCGGCGAAGTTCTTCGCCAGCGGTGCATCTGAGCTACCACAACCAGAGTACAGCCTGACCGATCCGGCTTCCGCCCGAGATGCAGCAGCACAGGCGCGTAAACTTATACGGGGCGAGTCGCCCGTGCATAGCTGGCTTGGTCGCGTAGCCGACACTGTGGACGATACGGCACTACTCCTGTCAAACCTCGGCACCGCGAGGATGCTGGAGCCATCTTTGCGCTTATATGGCTATCCAAAAAGAGCGCTTGTTGATGGCAACGTTACGGCGCTGGATCTTGCCACTCGTCTGGACGGAATGCTGGCAAACTTTCGAGGCACCGGGGCTCTGGTCGGCCAGAGACCCGATTTTACCGCCGAAGAAATCAGGGTGAGACTTACCGAGGATTTGCCCCGGCACTTCGGTGAAGATGTTCCCATCGTTGAGGTTGTGTCGACATTGTCGGCAAAGGCGACAGCGGGGAAAAATACAATCAAACTGCGTGCCAATGCAATTTTCTCGGACCTGGACGCAACTCAGTTACTACACCATGAAGCGCTGGTGCACATTGCAACGGGCAAGAATGGAGCTGCGCAGACCCACTTCCCGATTCTAGGCGAATCCCACCCTGGCAATGCGCGCACACAGGAAGGGTTGGCCGTTTTCGCGGAAATAATGTCCGGAGCACTGGATCCGCTAAGGCTCAAACGTTTGGCGGACCGTGTCATAGCAATCCAGATGTCGTTGGATGGCGCTGATTTTCTGGAACTCTATAGTTACTTCCTGGAAGTGTCAGAAAATGAGTATGAGGCCTTTGAAAGTGCACGGCGAGTAGTACGAGGCGGACTGGTGACCGGAGGTGCCCCTCTCACCAAGGACGGGGTGTACCTGCAAGGGCTGCTTGAAGTACACAGTTTTTTACGCGTTGCGGTGCAAGCAGGTGACCCATCGCTGATCCGCCTGTTGTTTGTGGGAAAGTTTGACCTCGCCGACCTGGATGCTATGCATATGCTGCTTTCAGCCGGATTGCTGGAAGAACCCAAGTATATGCCGCCGTGGGTATCAGATTTGAGGTTCCTGACCAGCTACCTGGCGTATTCGATGTTTCTAAATGAAATTAATCTTGACTCTGTGCTGGCTGATTACCGCGATAGGTTCGGGTTTCTAAATCGTCTATGATCCGCTCCAGCAACAATTCAGAGCACTTCACCTTGCTACCATGGCTACCTCGATGACAAACTTTCAAGAGCAACTGGCGCACATTGTTCAGACTGCGGCCGCTGCGGATAAATTGGTCGACAAAATCAATCTGTTGGTTGATTCGGTCCACAAAGTGCTGACCATAGATGCCTGTAGTCTGTATCTCGCCAATGCGGAAGGGGAAATGCAACTGTACTCCTCTTGGGGTCTGGCCGAACAGACCGTACAGCACCCACGACTGCCATTGGATCAAGGATTGGTTGGCCTGGTGGCTGCCAGCCGCCACCCTCTCAACATTAGCGATGCCGAGGCGCACCCCAACTACTGCATGGCTGAAATGGAAGAGGATAGTTTTCACGGATTCTGTGGCGTGCCTTTGGTCCAGGGCACCAGGGTAGTGGGAGTCCTTGTTGCACGAACCCACAAGTTGCTCCAATTTAATCCCGAGGAGGAAGTCTTCCTGGTGACGCTGGCAGCCCACCTGATCCTCCTACTGGTGGCAGCCAACTGGAACGGCCTCGACGAGACGCCGATAAACAATCGCTTAAACGGTATCAAGGGAGCACCGGGAATTGCTGTTGGTCAGGTCCGATTGGTGCATGAAAGCGGTCTTCAGTCTGTAACGGATATCCAGTGCACCGACATCGACACAGCCATTGCCCAGTGGCATGAGTTATTGGTCCGGGTCAGGGACTCGGTACAGTGGGAAAAGGACAGTATTAAATCGGATATTTCGGACAGCGTATCGAGCGTCTTTACGGTTTATCAGATGGTGCTGAATGACCCTGTTTTTATTGAACGGGTCGAAAGTAGTATCAAAGGCGGCTTATGGTTGCCCGCGGCATTGCGCAATGCGGTGCAGCATTTTTCAGATGTGTTCCAGGGAATGGAAGACCCGTATTTTCGAGCCCGGCACGAAGATGTCTTGCACCTGGGTAACAAATTGTTCAATACCTGGCAGGGGTTCGCCCCTCCATCGACCTTGCCGGAGGGTGCTATTGTCCTTGCGGGACCCAACGTCAGCGTGTCAGATATCGCGGCAATCCCTGTGGACCGATTGGTTGGCATAGTGTGCTTTGCCGGATCGAGTATGTCGCATACAGCAATTCTTGCAAATGCCCTGGATATTCCCGCGGTTATGGGAACCGGGGTGATCCATGAGCTGGAAAACGACCGGGCAATCATTGTCGATGGAGATAATGCCACTGTGTGGTTGGATCCGGAGACGGAGCTACTGGCGAAGTACCAGCGGCAGGTGGAGGATCACCATTTCCGTACCAGGCGTCTGGCCACCATTCGCGAATTACCAGCGATCACCCTCGACGGGGTTGCAATGACCTTGTATGCCAACACGGGCCTGCTGTCAGATGTTATGCCAGGGTTGGCGAGTGGCGCCCAGGGAGTCGGCCTGTACCGCACTGAAATTCCCTTTATGGCTCACCCCGGCTTTCCCACCGAAGATGAACAACTGATATTCTACCGTCACGTTCTTGAGGCTTACCGCGGCATGCCTGTCTATATGCGCACCCTCGATATCGGAGGTGACAAGCAACTCCCGTATTTTCCCATTGAGGATGAAGCAAACCCGGCCCTGGGCTGGCGTGGTATCCGCTTCTCACTGGACAACAGCCCATTGTTGATGACCCAGGTCAGGGCCATGCTGCGAGCGTCTGCAGGATTAGACAACTTGCGAATTCTGATACCTATGGTGTCTTCGCGCCATGAACTGGAAGAATTTCATGGGCTGCTATCGGATGCACTGGCGCAGTTGCAGGCAGAGGGGTATTTACTGACTCGACCCGAGCTGGGTGTGATGATCGAGGTGCCGGCCGCCATCTCCCAGGTCGCATCCTGGCGAGACCAGATAGACTTTGTCTCAATCGGATCGAATGATTTGACTCAATACCTGCTGGCAGTAGATCGTGGTAATCCGAGGGTCGCTGGACGCTACGATCATCTGCACCCCGCAGTACTACGCGAGATTAACCGACTTCTGGGAATAACATCGGAACTGGATCTACCGGTGTGTGTGTGCGGTGAAATGGCTGCAGACATCGAAGCGGTCGTGTTACT
>JBLHKV010000273.1:0-5155 GCA_047618115.1 Halieaceae bacterium
CTCTGCCCAAGCCGGGTCTAGACTGACCTCCAGCGACTGTCGGGTTTGCATGCCCAGGATGTCTACGGTGTCCCGCCAGGGTAAGTATCGCTCGGCGGCAACGCTTAGATTACGCGTGCCCGCGGTGACCGCGAGATCTATTGTGGGTAAAACACCTCTGGCCTCGCCGTCAATACTAAGTCTAGCGCCCTCGGGGCTGCTATTGATGCTCAAAAGGCCAGGGAGTTTCTCCATGGCGTGCACAAAAGTTTGACTGTCCTGATCACTAACGGCGTCGACTACCTCGAGTGGGTAATAGCCATCGGCGCTAAGGGCGATGGTGAAATCGCCGGGCCGCATCAAAAATCGATTGCCAACGTTAATGGCAATGCCGCCGCTTATGTTTATTTCTGCCGTGTTTGGTGTGTATTGAAATTGCACCGACTTGGCGGTAAAGATGAACCACAGAACTAGCGCAAAGCTAACCAACACGGCGATCAGTGCAATACGCATAGGGTCCAACGGGGCGCGCTTCTGGCTGGCGTTTGGGTCCAGAGGTTCGAAAGCTAACGGTGCAATGGGGTCGGAAGCGCTGTTCGTGGCGTCGTTGTTCGCTGCCATTAAATGGGCTCCGTGCACTGAATAACGATGGCTTCCGAGCTGCTACCACCGGCGACTGTAAACTCGCGGCGAACGTCGCGGTAGCCACTGCGGCTGCCAACAGCTACATAGGTTCCCGGTTTCAATGACAGTCGCTGAGAGGTAAACGTTCCCAGCGCAGCGACCTTCCGCAGCGTGACATCGGTCAGTTGGTCGGAGCGCAACTCGACCATTCTCGGTTTGACAGCATCTTCCAGAATAGTTGCCAATGCCGCAATTTGTTGCTCCAAAACGGGTCCCTGCGTCGCTATGGTTCTGGCGTCCTTATACAGAACTCTGGCTTGTGCTAAAGCACCCGGATCTGCCAGTCGCTGGGGGGATGCGATCGCATCGCGCAGGCCTTTGTCCAGCCTTGCTCGCGCGCCGGAGCGGATCGTACCAATGCGGGCGAATACCAGCGTATTGTCGCTTTTAAGCAGCGCCTCATACGTATTCAATGCGCGCTGCCACTGCTCGCTGGACTCGGCTGTTTCTGCGCTAGTTCTGGCGGCGCCAATTTTCTGCAAGGACCGGGTATCGCGAGTCTCCCGCAGGGCCGTTTGGACTTCGGAAGCGTCGGGCCGTAGCTTCGCGGCCGCTTTGAATTGGTTCTCAGCGGTGGTGAAATTGCCGTTGTGAAGTGCGTCGTAGCCGGCCGACATAGCGGTATTAAACCGCTGGTTCGTCAGCTCCTCATCGATGAGTGCGAGCTGGCTATTGGCTCCAGTGTAGGCGGGATCCAGGGCCTTGGCCTGAAGTAATAGCTCGCGTGCGTCGGTCAATTTCCCGCGCTGTGTCAGAACCTCTGCCTGTTGCACCAGTGCGAGTAGTTTTTCGATATTTGCGGCTCTGCCCGCGGCATTGTGTGCCTCAATGTTATCGGGCTTTATTTTCAGTGCCAGTGAGAACGCTTTCCTGGCATCGGTGGCGATCAGCGTGTTAAGTGCGACGCGGCCACGGCTCATAGCATCTTCAAATAGGGTGTTGGCGCTATCGGCGATAACTTGCATGGTCGCGAGGGCGTCACTGTAGGCATCTCGAGCGGCGGCAAAATCCTGGCCTCGATAGAGTTTATCCGCAACGACTGCTTGTTCTTGTGCGGTAGTGAACGACTTGGCGGCCCACTCCGGTGCGCCTTGTTCCTCGAGTTCGAATTGCAGGTCCAGCAACTTGCCAAGCACTTCCTGCGCTTCTTTTCTCACCTTCGCGGTTTGCGCCTCCTGCCAAGGTGAGCGCTCGGGCTTGCCGGAGCTGGTGGCAACCCCGGGTTGCGACCCTGGTTGTGTGTCTTTTAGCTCAATGACGGGCTTGTCGACGGCACCGGGTAGCCAAAAGAAGACTACGGCTGCAACGACAATCAGAGCCGTAAGTACAGGCGGAACCCACTTGTTAGCGCCAGGTGCTTCCACTTGCTGGGGAAACCCCGCGCTCAGGGAGGGGTCGGCGGGCGTAATTCTATCGAATCCCGCCGGGGTGATTTTCTCTGATTTATCTTCCATACGATTCAGGTCAGCGCGATGCGCTCAAGAGGTTTCCTTTGATTGCGGGTTTCAGGTGCTTTCGGGCGCGCTTTCAAGTTCGCCAACTTCGGTGTCGTATATACGTTTCAACAGTTTTCGCCACTGCGCGTACTGATCGTTGACGGTGCCTGATAGGGTAACAGTGCTGTCCTCTAATTGGATGACCTGCGGGGTGACCTCCGCTTGCAAAGATGTTCCCAATTCTTCCAATGCCTCGACATGTATTTCCGATTCTGAACGTTTGTCCAGCCCGGCCTTGACCATATATCCACCGCCCGCGATTGCCACGTTGCCAGCCGCGCGTGCCGAGCGGTTGCCGCTACTGGCTGCAGCTATCCCGGCGATTACCGAGGCTACACCGCCAATGAGCTGGTCTCTTGCAGCTTTGCGCAGCTCCCGCAGCGCAATCACCTCACCGTAACTTTGCTTGCGCCACTCGTGGTAGGGCTTGTTCATTTGGCTATTAAACGAGGCATAGTGCTCCTGTAGTGTATCGACAAACAAATAGTCGCGGTCGCGAATGCTGCGAATACGATTCAGCATAGGGTCGTCTTCGGCGGGGAGCCGGGCGAGTGTTACATTTCCTTTCTTATCGGTAGCAAGGTATTCGGAGAAGGCGTCGGGCGAGAAGCCCCGGGCGAATTTCATTTCGGAAACCAAGCGTATCTCTTTCGCAGAATCACCCTCGAGTGCCAGCTGATAGTCGAGCAGGTCGTTCGCAATTGTATTGAACACAGCCTGGAACGGGTCCAGCCGGTGTCGTGTTACTTGTTCGTAGCTGTACCGGCTGGCGAGGCCGCTATATTCCCGATTCAGCCATGCGCGGCCAGTAGAGTCCTGAGCGTTAACATGCAGCGTCAGTTTTTCACCGTCTGAGTGGAGAATAGTGGCCTGTACCATCAGGTCTACTGCCTGCTCGCGGTCTGGGACTACGCGCACCGCACCCCAGGCTGCACTGTTTTGAACCGCCTCCATCAACACAAAAGGCATATAGCGTGACTCTGCTATGCGAACTTCTGGAAACACCGTCTCACTCAATTCGCCATCGATACCCGGGTCAAAAATTGCGATGCCAATATCCAGCAATTTCTCCTCGGTAATGGCGTTTGGGGGCGTCTGGATTTGAGGGATAGAGGTGCTTTTCACCGTTGCAGATACGCAGCCGCCAATCGCGAGTAGTAAGGCCATAATTCCCAGAAGGCCGCTGAATCTCTTAAGCGTACTCATGATTTGATACCCTTGTATTTGCGATACTCATTCCACAGCTTTTCTCGCAGTACCGGGTCGGCCTCGCGCATAGCCGCCTCGCGTAGCTGTCGAGCGACCACGTCGTCATCATTGCCGCTTGGGATATCGGCCGGGGGCGGGTAGACCGCTGCCGTCTGTCCGTAATCACCTTGGCGGGTGCCACCGGGAAAGCCACCGTCGCCGACCTCTTCAGACCCACCACCGGGTTCACCATAAACCGAGCCAGGATAGGCTGCTCCACCGCCCGGTTCATTTTCTGGCTCTTCGTCCGCTCCGGTATTGTTGGTTGCGCTACGGCGTACGCGATCGCGCTCGCGGAGGATCATTTCGTCGAACTCCCCGGTTCCCCGGGCCAACTCGCCATCGAGCACGGCAACTTGCTCTGAGCCGGTCAGTACCGGCTGTCCGCCCTGGCCATCAGACGTACCGCTGGAGCTTCCACCGCCGTCTGGGCTACCACCCTCGGGGTCTCCACCCTCGGGACTGCCGCCCTGCGCGCCATCGCTACTGCTCGACGATTCATCGCTGGACTCGGCGTTGGCAACGCTGGAGCTGGATTCTTCGGTTTCTTCGTCCTCCAAGTTCGGCATGGCGTCGCTACTCGTAGCGGCCGGAGGTGCGACATCTTCAAAGACTATTTCGGTGTTGTCACCACCACCGGCTTCATCGCTCTCTGAAGGTATTTCGTCGCCGCCGTCGGCCATCGCTCCGTCGTCTGCACTGCTGCTCGACTCGCTGCCAGACTCGCCACTAGAGGGAATCGATGGCATAGCAGTCTCCTGCGATGGCGATCCTGAGGGCGACGGCATACCGCTCTCGCTGCTGGGAGGGCTGCTGGACGAGGACGGGGGGCTGCTACTGGAGCTGGAGGACTCCGGTGGCTTTGTCTGGGTGGATGAACTGGGGCAGCCAGTTAACAGGAGAACCGTGGCCGCCAATAGAGCAATACTTATTTTAGTAGTCATATCGTTTCTCGAATTCACTGGTCACAGGCTGTCCGTCCTCAAAAACAGGGCGATATCTGGCGCCTCTTAAATTACGCAGGACTTGGGAGAGTCGTGCGCTTTTCTCGACGGGCTCCGATTCCAGGATGTTCATGGAGGTGATCCTGCCGCGCTCGTTGACCGTAACGGCGATACGAGCCCATTCTGGCTGTTCATTTTCTCTCCTCTTGCTCCTGGTTTGATCCTCCAGCCCCGAATCCATCTCAACAACCAGCGGCAACTCGCAGGGCTTGCCAAACAGGCGTTTTAGCTGTGCTTCTGCATCGGGTCTTTCGGCCAACTCTGCCCAGGCCTGCTGGTACGCATTGCGGGCGCCACTTTGCTTACCGTGCCACATCAGCCAGTCGCCCATTGCGATAGTGGACTCAGTGGAGGCAATTGGCGGGCTGTCGGGATTGTTTTTGTGAATGGTTCTTATAGCGGTCAGCGTTGCCTTACCTTGCTTAAAGGACATCTGGCGCAATAATGCCACTCGAGTCTCGTGACTGCTACCGCCTTCCTCTGCCGACGATGAACGCATAGTGCGGTGGTTCATGCTGCGCTCTCCCTGGTGTGTGGAGAGCAAATAATGGGCGGACAAGAGGCCGTTCAGTGGTAGTAACAAACCCAGTGAATAGTCCTCATGGGTGCTGGCAATCAGTTGCAGCACAGCCTGGTAGGTGTCGTACATCTGCAGCAAATGCAAATAGGGTGTTTTGCCGAATCTCGCCAAATAAGTGCGCCGCTGCCAATCGGCAAAATCCATCATGGCATAGACGCGCTGCG
>JBLHKV010000274.1:0-5120 GCA_047618115.1 Halieaceae bacterium
TGCCGCAACTAAACGCTGTATCTATACCCGCTGGTGTAGACGACGCCGCCGTCAGGAGCCAACTCCTCAGCGATTACGGTCTGGAGATTGGCGCTGGTCTCGGTGTACTCGCCGGCAAGGTGTGGCGCATTGGCCTAATGGGTTATAGCTCCAAGCGGAGCAATGTCGTGCTTTGCCTGAGCGCACTGGAAAGTGTACTGTCGGCAGCCGGTGCTACTATTCCACGAGGTGCCGCGCTCGCAGCCGCCGATGGCATCTATCATACATAATTCGGAAGTAGATAAACGGAATGTCCCGCACACACCTGATTCGATTCGGCCCTTTAGAGATAAAATTTAATTTCTGGGTGGCCGCGGCAATACTAATTAGCCTGACTTCCCTGATAAAATTAGGGTTGTGGCAATTGGACCGAGCCGAACTCAAACGCAACTTGCAAACCGCCTATGAGCAGCGGCAGACCTCCCAGCCAGTGGCCATTGAGCAAATTTCGATGGCGGATGTTGAGCAATTAAAAAATCTGAGCGTCTCCCTGGCTGGAACTTATGAACCAGGCAAGAACATTCTAATCGGCAACCGCACCTACCGCGGGGAATTTGGCTACGAGGTAATCACACCTTTTGTGCTCGCCAGCGACGACTCTCTCGTTTTCATTTCCCGCGGCTGGATTAGGGGCGCCCCAGGTCGTAGCCACCTCCCCGAAATTCCTCACATCAATGGCATTCATCTGTTGACCGGGGAGATTTACATTCCTCCACCTCAAACATTTTATCGAGCGCAGCCACCGGGAGAGAACTGGCCAATAGTGGTGTCTTATTTTGATGCTACAGTTGCGTCCAGTGCTTTCGACAAGTCCGCCTTTCCCTACACGGTTCGCCTGGACGAAAACATGGCGGGAGTGCTGACCAGACCGTGGACTGCGATTGCACTCAAGTCCAGCAGTAGTGAATCTTATGCGCTGCAATGGTTTGCGATGGCGTTGGCTGTGGTACTGGTCACGCTGATGATGGCAACTAATCTGCGGCAGTTGAACGGTACTAAACCACGCTAGCAGCTGTGCCTGCGGTACTATTCCGCTAGAAAATTTTTACGGTAAAAGACAACATAGCGTCCCATAGAAAAAACGAAAAATCAGATTGTGGAAAAGCGAACACAACAAACGCTATGGAGTGTCACCCAGGGCCAGCGTCCGCGCTACGCCGGGGCCGTGCTCGCCATGGCGTTGGCCAGTTTGTTCATGTTTGCCGCTCCGCTTTTTGGCAAGTACGCCATAGATGTAGCTATCGGTCGCGATGTTAATCTCGGCCTGGGCTTGCTAGTACTGGAACCCCAGGACTGGCTTACTAGCGATCCTTTTGTACAGTACCTTGCGCTCTCTGCACTGGTCACGATTATGGCTACCGCGATGGGTGGCTACTTCCACTATCTGAGGGGCCGCTGGGCCGCGATAGCCTCCGAGGGCATAATCAGACGGGTCAGAGAGCAGATCTATCAACAACTACATCATATAAAGGCCAGTTTCTTTGACAGCGCAGATACCGGCGATCTGGTACAGCGTTGTAGCTCAGACGTCGAAACTCTGCGGATGTTTCTATCGACTGACACCGTGGAAATTGGTCGTGCCGTCATACTGCTACTCACAGTCACCCCGATATTGTTTTACCTCCACCCACCACTGGCATGGGTGTCGCTGGCATTAATGCCTTTTTTGATACTCTTTGCCTACATCTTTTTCTTTAGGGTAAAAAAGGTATTCCTACAAACGGACGAAGCTGAAGCGCGAATGACTACAGTCCTGCAAGAGAACCTTGCTGGCATCAGGGTCGTTCGTGCTTTCGCCCGGCAGCGCTATGAAATCGACAAATTTGGCGAAAGAAACCGAGAATTCCGCGACTACAACAACCGTCTGATCAGATTAATGGGCTTGTATTGGGGTATCAGTGATTTCTTCGCGCTACTACAAGTTGGAATGGTATTGTTCGCAGGTGCCTACTGGGTAATACAAGGTGACATTTCCATCGGCACTTTGTTTGCCTTTTTGACCTATGAGTCCATGGTCATCTACCCGGTGCGCCATCTCGGCCGAGTTCTCACCAATACGGGAAAGGCGACGGTCTCTCTGGAACGGATCAACCTGATCATGGGCGAGATCAGGGAGTCCGTCGACCCGATTCCAGAGCACTCCAGGGCTACCGGTGCCCTCACAGTAAACAACGTCCAATTTGCTTATCGACCAGAGATGCCGGTTTTACAGGGCCTCAATATTGCAATTGCCGCTGGCGAATCGGTAGCGTTGGTTGGCCCTCCCGGATCTGGAAAATCAACCCTGATCAGATTGATGTTACGCCTGTATGTAGCTCAATCGGGATCCATAAAGCTGGATGGGGTCGACATAGAAAAAATCAACAGAAAGTGGCTCCGCACCCAGATTGGCGTGGTACTACAAGACCCGTTTCTCTACTCCCGTACGATTGAGGAGAACTTATTGGTAGGCAGTGCCAATGCTGTATCGACAGCTGTGCAGCGCGCCTGCGTAGACGCCGCCATCCACGACTCGGTAAGTGGGTTTCCGCTGGGCTATCAAACGCCGGTCGGTGAGCGCGGGGTCATGCTTTCTGGCGGGCAGCGACAGCGGCTGGCACTCGCGCGAGCGCTGCTCAAGGACCCTGCAATTTTGGTGCTCGACGACTCTCTTTCAGCGGTGGATACCGGCACTGAAAAACACATACTTCAAGCGCTGGCGCGACGTCGTGGCAGGCACACCACCATCACCATAGCCCACCGTTTATCTTCTGTGGTGCAGGCGGATCGTATTATCGTACTGGATCATGGACGCGTCGCTCAAACCGGAACCCACGTGGAGCTATCGTCGATAGCTGGCCCCTATCAAGACCTCTGCCGAGTACAAAAAGTACTTGAGTCACGCCTCGAAGAAGATTTGGCTACAACCCCCGAGATCAATCCATGAGTGAAACAGCCGCCGACTACGACGAAGCCTGCGACGATCAAATGGAGGCACAGGATCTAGAGCTACAGCTTTGGCGCCGACTATTTGCCTATGCGCTTCAATATCCTCGCCAGCTTATCTATCTCGCCGGCTTTGCCTTTGTAACTGCCTGTATAGAGGTGAGCTACCCATTGATTACCCGAGGGGTGATCGACGCCGTAGCCGACGAAGGCATAACTGCGAGCCTGGGGATCTATATGTGGGCTTATGCTCTCTGTACTCTAGGCATGGGTATCTGTGTGGGTGGCTTCATCTGGATGGCGGGAAAAATAAGGACTCATATCAGCCACGATATACGTCGCGACGGCTTTGATAATTTACAGAAACTGTCCTTTTCGTTTTACGACAAGCGATCCGTCGGCTGGTTAATGGCCCGCATGACCTCAGATTGCGACCGTCTTGCCAACATCCTAGCGTGGGGGTTTATGGATCTGGTCTGGGGAGTGACCATGATGACCGGTGTCGCCATTGCCATGTTGGTTATGAATATGAAGCTGGGATTGATCGTGTTATCCATACTTCCATTTTTATGGATGGTTAGCTCGCGCTTTCAGGTTCGAATTCTCGGCAGTGCCCGCGCAGTTCGACTCAACAATTCACGCATCACCTCAGCCTACAACGAGGCGATCACCGGCGTATTAACCAGCAAAGCCTTCGTTCGGGAAGAACACAATCTAGCGGATTTTTCCGGGCTTACCAACTCCATGTACGATGCCTCGGTCCGCAACCACGTCCAGGCTGCCGTTTATGTACCTATCGTGCTGACGATGGCTAGCCTGGCTACCGGGACCTCCCTGGCACTAGGTGGTTTCGATCTATTGCACGGCGCCATCAGCGTCGGCACGCTGATGGCGTTTTTGGCGTATTCCCGCCATTTTTTCGAGCCCATCGAGCAATTGGGAGAGTGGTTTGCAGAAATGCAGATGGCCCAGGCCTCTGCAGAGCGTATCCTCAACCTCATCGATACGGTGCCCGAAGTTCGAGACGGCGACAATGTTACGGATACAGACAACAGCAGCGCCGTGCTGTCTTCGGTGGAGCTACGACAGGTAAGTTTTGAATACGGTAACGGTAAATCCGTATTGCAAGACATCAGCTTCAGTATCAACCAGGGCGAAACGATCGCTCTGGTGGGTCCGACTGGAGGCGGGAAAAGCACCCTGGTAAATGTTGTATGCCGCTTTTACGAACCCACCTCCGGCAGCATTTTGATAGATGGCGTAGATTATCGCTCCCTAGGATTAAATTGGCTGCAGTCACGCTTGGGCATTGTTTTGCAAAGCGCTTATTTGTTCAGCGGCAGCGTGCTCGAAAACATACGCTATGGACGCCTGGAGGCCAGCGATGAGGACGTCATAGCGGCAGCTAGACTCGCTGGAGTCGATGCGTTTATCGGCTCCATGGAGCACGGTTACCACACCGAAGTGGGTGAAGGCGGCGGTCAGCTATCTGCAGGGCAGAGGCAACTGGTCTCTATTGCCCGGGCAATACTGGCAGATCCACAGATTCTGGTTATGGACGAGGCGACCTCATCTGTGGACACCCTTACCGAGCAATACGTGCAACAAGGCATAAACAACCTTTTGACCGGCAGGATCAGCATCGTTATCGCACATCGACTATCGACCATCCGCAACGCCGATCGTATTCTTCTCATCGAGGACGGTCGCATCGCAGAAGCGGGAACCCACCGCCAGCTACTAGCGGAAAAAGGTGGCTATTACCGTCTTTATCGTGGCCAGAGTCTGGATACGCACGGCACAGTCGAGTCCTGGCCCAACGCAGCCCCCTGAGCACGGTAACAGGACTAGCATCTTGCCCCTTACAAAGATACACTTCCCCGCGGACCGTAGGGAGTCTGTCGGACAGAGATGCAAAACAGCAACATAAATAGAAAGCTGAAAGCGTTTAAAGGCCATATTTTCCAAATACAGTCGTGGCGTAACGCGCTGACAACTGTGTTTTATAAGCTTTGGAATGCTCTATCGATTGCTCTACCAACAGCTGCATCTGCCCCTCGTACTCCTGAATACAGAATGCTGAAGTTGTAAGCGGTATAGAGAAATAGACATGGGTTCGGCCAGCATAGCGATCGGGGATAATTTTCCAGGCCGAA
>JBLHKV010000275.1:0-5076 GCA_047618115.1 Halieaceae bacterium
GAAATTTCTGGCGCGGGTCACCGGCATGCCTCTCTGCCCGGAAACAATATCGAGGCATTGATCAAACCGCTACAGGTAGTACAGGGTATTTCCGACCTGCCATGGCATAAAGATTGTAGTCTTGGTCGACACAGTTATGACTGCTGTGGATTGACCGTCGGTATTTCTGTTACCGGGGCCAGTGCCAATTCGGGCCAGCTCCGGGTTGTTGCCGGGTCTCACCGTGCTCTAATGTGGCCGGCCCTGATCAGCTCGGCGGAACAACACGGTCTTCCGGAAATTAACCTGGCAACCAATACTGGCGACGTTACCGTGCATCTCAGCTGTACCCTGCATATGTCCCAAGCGCCCACCGATTGCGAACGAAGAGTCCTCTATACCGGTTTTGGTTTGCCAACACCTGAACTGGAAAAAGAGGCAAAAGCGAGCTTGGCGAAAATAGGAAAAGTACGCGAGGCTGCATACCTCAACGTATCGCAGTAACGACGGCACCCCCTACCTAACTTTCTGTTGCCGAGCTTTCAGCGTGGAAAGAGCGTCGCAAACTGAACGCGAAGATCTTTTTTGCTGATCTTACCCGTTGCAGTGTGAGGTATTGTATCGACGAACTCCACGTCTTCCGGAATCCACCACTTGGCCACTTTGCCCTCGAGGTAACTGAGGATTTCTTCTTTAAGCAGTTCTACGCCAGGCTCCCTGACGACAATTAACAGAGGGCGCTCAGTCCATTTTGGATGGGGAATGCCAATCACCGCGGCTTCGGCCACCGCTGGGTGGCCAACTGCTGCATTTTCAAGTTCGATTGAACTGATCCACTCGCCACCAGACTTGATCACATCCTTGGTGCGGTCGGTAATTTTTACGTAGGCGTTGGCGTCGATAGTTGCAACGTCACCTGTGCCAAAATAGCCATCTGCATCGTGAGAGTCACCTCCCTCGATACCGTAGTAGCCACTACAGACCCAGTTTCCCTTGATGCGAATTTCACCCGCCGACTCCCCGTCCCAGGGCAGTACTTCTCCTGTCTCGCCGACGATACGCACATCCACTCCAAAGACCGGACGCCCCTGCTTTAATCTCATCGCATTTTGCTCTGACACAGGTAATTTCGACATGGCAGGCAACAGTCTATTGAATGTGCCGAGGGGTCCGGTTTCGGTCATTCCCCAGGCGTGGTGCGTCACTACCTCGTGTTTCTCAGCAAACTCCTCCATGATCGCCAGCGGACAGGCAGCGCCGCCGACAACCACACGTTGCAAGCTGTCTATCGCTTTCCCCGAATCTCTAAGGTAGGCCAACAGGGCTAGCCACACAGTAGGCACACCCGCTGACATTGTTACTTGTTCGTGTTCGATCAATCTTTGCAGTGTTTCCCCGTCACCCATTTTGGCGCCAGGCAAAACCAGTTTGCAGCCAATCATGGCAGCACCGTAGATAATGTTCCAAGCGTTGACGTGAAACATCGGGACAATCGGTAGAATTACATCGTGGACCGACATCGCCATGGTGTCTGGGAGAGCGGCGCCATACGAATGCAGAACCGTCGAGCGGTGGCTGTACATAACGCCCTTTGGATTTCCGGTCGTACCCGATGTGTAACAAAGCGCGCTGGCAGCATTTTCGTCGAGGTCGGGCCAGAAAATTTGATCGGAGTGATCGCTAATAAAGCTTTCGTAGTCAATCGCGTGCAGGAGCGTGGTATCCGGCATATGTGCAGCGTCGGTCAGAACAACATATCTTTCGACAGTTAGCAATTTATCCTGGACCGATTCAAGAACAGCCACAAAAGCCGGGTCGACAAAAATCAGTTTGTCCTCGGCGTGATTGGCAATGTAGTCAATTTGCTCGGGAAATAGACGTGGGTTAATGGTATGGCAGACTCCGCCCGAGCAGGAGATGGCGTAGTAGAGTTCAAAATGTCGATAGTCGTTCCAAGCCAGAGTGGCGACACGATCGCCGTCAACCATTCCCGCGGCGGTTAACGCATTGGCCAATTGGCGAGTCCGTTGGAAAGCATCGGCAAAGGTGTAGCGGTGGTTTGGATTGTCGCTGGTAATGGAGACAATTTCAGTTTTACCGTGCACCTTCTCGGCAAATTCCATTATAGAAGTGATAGTGAGGGGCAGATTCATCATTTGTCCGGGTAACATCGGTCAACTCTCCATATTCAGGTAGACAATTAGGCTTGTGGGTAAGGTGTACATCTGGCTGTTTTGTTCAGTCGAATTGCTGAGCAAATTCGCCGAAGCGCTGTTCCAGGTCAAGTAATTTTTGTTTGAGTTCGACGACTTCCAGTTCGAGCTCTTCCAGTCTGGATTGGTTGTTGGTGCGGGTGCTCTGCGATTCTCCAACCATTACTTCAGCTTGCTCCACCTCGCCACTGAACAGGTGGGCGTATCTGGATTCCTTGCGTCCCGCCTGGCGAGGCAGCATCGTGGCATAAGGGCCGTCGGCGTGTTGCTCGAGTTGTGAAAGTGTGGCGATCACCGCGTCCAGATCAGTAAATTCGTGCACCCGTGCGCAACGAGTGCGGATCTCGCCGAGGGTCTGTGGTCCCCGCAGAAACAGGACGCCAATAACGGCTAACTGCGACAGTGAAAAATTGAATTCGTCAAAAGCTCTGAAGCGCAATTTGTGTTGATATTTTGGGATTCGATTGCGCGAAGACTGGTAGATAGAAACCAGCGTTTTATCGATTAAAGAATTCACCGCGCTAGTTACCTCATGTTCGGGTAACTCCATTACCGGATCTCTGTTGGACTTTTGATTGCAGGCAGAGACCAGACTGTTCAACGTAAGCGGGTAAGCGTCCGGAGTGGTTGCCTCTTTCTCGATCAGGCACCCGAGTATACGGACTTCAATTTCAGACAAAATAATATTCAAGGAAGAATCCCTCATTGTGGTTTGGCGCTATAAAATTATTAGCGCGGAGCGTCATCAGACTGTAGATATTCCAGCAGGCCTACCGCGAGTAGGTGGGCGCGATGGGTAGCTTGGGCGTCGTGTTTAGCCAGCAAGGTCTGCGCTGCTCCCTGCTGTAACAGGTGCACGGCACACGGCGGTATTTCGCCCAGCAGCAACGTACGGTTTTGTGGCACCACATAGTCTTTACCGCGCAGGCGTCGATATTCTTCTTGTAGCTCGTCGAAGGTTTTGGGTGATGTGCTACCCCCGCCAGTGGTTACGCCTCCGTGTAGCTGATGGAAACACCCCTCGCCCAATAGGGTGATGTGGCCCAGGTTTTCAGCTTCGCAGCAACGGCGGTAGAAATCCAGGTTCACCAAGCCGCCACCTACCGAAGAAAAGCCCTCGTCAAACCCTTCGAGCTCAATAAATAGATCCCGTGGCAGTATGGCACAATTCGACTCCGCCATTGGCCCAGCCCAGCCCAGGTTAGAAGAGCCGGCCCAGCATGAAATTTCAAACAGACGGTAGCCATCTTCTAACCAATCGATTCTCTCCAGCAGTTGATCCTCGATGGCGCTTGAATAGCCACGCTTGACCGAATGTCGTTGAATTTCTGGACCGAGATGTAATCCGGCTACGGAGACTAGACTGTTTGGATCAATGGCGAAGGCCTTGGCGGCCATACCCAGGATTCCGGGGCTGAGTATCCGGGCGCCATCGATGATAATACCAACGTATTGGCCCATCGCCTGTGCAACCCCAGCATTTACCGCTGCCGCCGGCGAGGGCGATGCGTCGCTGATAGAGAGCAGTTTGAATTCCGGACCGAAACTTTCCACTGTATTGCGAGATACGGGCGACGGCGAGCCGTTGTCGACTACGATAACCTCATAGTTGATGTCGCTGGCGCCAGTTTGATAGCGGCGGCTTAGCGAGTGCAACGTCCTCGGTAATTCACGATCCATATCGTAGGCGATGACAATCAACGAGAACGCTATGTTGGGCGCTCGATCACCAAGCATTTTGGAGGTAAGTGAATTTAGTAAAGACATCGCTAGCCTTGGTGGGTTTGTCACGCACTATACCCTGTGCCGCCAGCCGCCGAAAGTGTTCCCGACCCTCATCTTTTGGACAATATTATCAGGGCTAAAATTTGGATAACGGCTCCCGATCTGTGGCCGATCGAGGTGACCGCAGATGGGATTTGTGTGACACTGTGCGGCCCTCGTTTTTCATCCAGTAAGGATCAATTTGTCCGCGCCTTTACATAAACGTAACCTCCTGGTGCTGGGTATGCACCGGTCGGGGACTTCGATGATCGCCCGCGCCGTGACATCGCTCGGTTTCAAGGTCGGTAGCGAAGACGAAGTGCTTGCCGTGCAGCCCGATAACCCTCGTGGATACTTCGAGCGACGCGACGTTGTTGCACTAAATGAACGCGTGTTGAGAGAGGCCGGAGGTAGTTGGTACAAGCCCGCGGTCATCGATCCGGGTTCTGCCGACGTTTATCGTGGCGAAGTCGCCGAGATTGTCGCTGGGCTTGGCCAGGATCCGTGGGTGATAAAAGACCCCCGCATGGTTCTTACATGGCCGGTTTGGCGGGAACAGCTGGGGAATCCGGTTATCATCTATGCGTATCGTAATCCCGAGTCGGTGGCTCGCTCTCTGGCGGCCCGAAACGGGTTTCCGCTGGATTTTGGACTCGCGCTTTGGGAGTCCTATAACGTAAGAACGTTGGCAATTTTGGCGGAAGTTGATTTCGTGCCTGTCAGCTTCGATGCCTTTGCTGCGGCGCCGGATGCCGCACTTGCAGCAATTCACGCTGCTCTGGTCGCGTTTGGTGTGGAGTGCGCACTACCGGAGCCCGGAGACAAATTGTTTGACGCTACGCTTGATAACTCACCGTCCGGTGACGATCTTGCCGGTATAGCAGCGCTGAAAACCGCTACGCTGTGTGTTGTGGAGTCGGCCTGCTTGTCCGTGATGGAAGAGGGCAAACCACCCGAGGCACCTCTGCGTGAGGGCCCCGCGCTACTGCTGCGCCTGAAATCCATGGGAGAGTCTCTGGTGCACTCGGCACACGCCAGACAAGTGCACAAACGTTGGGACAATCTTCGAATAGAGCATAATCAGTTGTTGACGGCTCACGAACGCGATGGCGAAGAGCTA
>JBLHKV010000276.1:0-5040 GCA_047618115.1 Halieaceae bacterium
CGGGCAACCATACCGGTAACCGTGCGATCGCCTATGGTGATCAAAAAGTTTTTGCTGGCCACAGCCGGTAGATGCAAGACACGATTGATCGCATCTACCAGATCAATCTGGGACAAATCAAAAGCGTTGGTTGGCACCCTACGTCGTGTTACATCCCGATGCATTTTTGGCGGCTTACCGAATAGTATCGACATCGGCAGATCAACAGGTGAGTTGCCAAGCTCGCTATCGGTTACCTTGAGATGATGTTCATCGGTCGCCTCACCGACCACCGCATAGGGGCATCTCTCTCGTTCACATATGGCAATAAAACTTGCGAGGTCCGCCGGCAAAATAGCCATTACATAGCGTTCCTGCGATTCGTTGCACCACAACTCGTGTGGCGACATACCGGGCTCGTCATTGGGTATATTGCGTAATTCAAACACACCGCCCCGACCCCCGTCGGAGACCAGTTCGGGGAAGGCGTTGGATAGTCCGCCGGCTCCTACGTCGTGAATAAAAGCAATTGGGTTAGCCTCTCCAAGCTGCCAACAACGGTCGATCACTTCCTGGCAGCGTCTTTCAATTTCAGGGTTTTGCCGTTGCACCGAGGCAAAGTCCAAATCGGCATCGCTACTGCCGCTGGCCATGGAGGAAGCCGCGCCACCACCTAGGCCAATCAACATGGCCGGGCCACCTAACACAAGCAGCTGGGCACCCGCAGGGAACTCACCCTTCTCTACGTGTTCGGCCCTGATGTTACCGTAACCACCGGCGACCATAATCGGCTTGTGATAGCCCCTCACCTCTGCGCTATCACCCTCGCCAACCATCTGTTCAAAACTACGAAAGTAACCGCACAGATTTGGTCGACCGAATTCATTGTTAAAAGCAGCGCCACCGATGGGCCCCTCGATCATGATGTCTAGCGCCGAAACGATCCGAGCGGGTTTCCCGTAGGGGCTCTCCCATGGCTGTACGGCACCCGGGATGTGTAGATTGGAAACCGAGAAACCGGATAATCCTGCCTTGGGCTTGGATCCTTTTCCGACCGCACCCTCGTCTCGAATTTCGCCACCAGAACCGGTGCCTGCACCAGGGAAAGGAGCGATTGCAGTTGGATGATTGTGGGTTTCCACCTTCATCAGCAAATGTATATCTTCGTGTACATAGTGATATTCGGCGGTTTTAGGATCGGGGAAAAATCGTCCCGCATGAGTGCCCCTGATTACCGCGGCATTGTCTGAGTAGGCTGAAAGCACGCCTTCTCCCCCCACCTCGCAGGTATGGCGAATCATGTCAAACAAAGAGTGTTCGCGCGGTGCTCCGTCCACTGTCCAACTCGCATTGAAGATTTTATGCCGGCAGTGTTCGGAGTTAGCCTGGGCGAACATCATCAACTCGACATCACTGGGATTGCGTCCCAATTGCCTGAAACTACTGACCAGATACTCGATTTCATCCTCGGCCAGCGCCAACCCCAGCTCTACGTTGGCTGCTTGTAATGAGCCACTACCACCACCCAACACATCCACGAACATTCCGGCTTTTGGCTTGTTCTCTGCAAAAAGTAAGCTCGCATGGGCAAGCTCACCCAGCACTGTCTCGGTCATTCGGTCGTGTAATAGCGTCTTGATTTTCTCGTGGGCTGACGCATCGAGCCCAGCGGGCAAGTCTATGAACCAGCAGGTGCCGCGTTCGATGCGATGTATAGTATGCAGCCCGCAATTGTGAGCAATATCTGTCGCCTTGCTGGCCCAGGGCGAAATTGTTCCCGGTCGAGGAGTTACCAGAAAAAGCTGACCCTTGGACACCACTGCAGAACTGGCCTCACCGTATTCCAACAGCCGTTCCAGGATTCCCTGCTCGATCGTGGTCAGCTCTTTTTTGCAGTTTACAAAGTGGACAAACTCAACTGCGATTGACCCAAGTCCGGACTTACCACCCAGGATTTGGTCTATTTGGTCGCGGATTTTCTGAATTCTAAAAGCGGAGAGTGCAGGGGCACCGCGCAGTGTCAGAAGGTGTGAGCTCATGATGGTTGGAACCGTGTCCAACTCCCGCTTTTGAAAAGCGCGCTATTGTACTGTATTTTTCCCGGCACCGGCAGGCTGGAGCGGACATTTGTACCCGGTTAGAATAGATAGATGAAGACACACTGCATATCTCTGTTGATCCTGACCCTGGCTTGTTCGGGTTGCTATTATGAGGACTCCCTCGAGGAAATACTGGATGAGGGCGAATTGCGGGTTATTACCCGCAACGGCCCTACCACCTACTACGAGGATCGGGCGGGAGCCGCTGGATTTGAATATGCTCTGGCGACGCTATTTGCACAGGATCTCGGTGTCCAATTGCACATTCGATCCCGTTTTAACATCGAGGCTATATTCCAGTCTATCGATCGGGGCAGCAGTCACCTCGCCGCAGCGGGATTGAGTACGACCCCGGGCCGCATAGAAGACTATTCGCTATCGCAGTCTTACCGCGAGATTTCATCTTTTGTGATTTATCGAGCCGGTGCCAAACGGCCCCGCAACGTGAGTCACCTGGTGGGTAAAGATGTCATGGTGGTCGCCAACAGCTCACAGGTCGACACCCTGGAGGCATTGCGAACTGAACACCCGCAACTGCGTTGGCGGGTAGAACCCGGACTAGAGGCCCTGGACCTACTGCAGCTAGTAGCGGATGAGAGTATCGACGCCACCATTGTCGATTCTGATGAGTTCTCAGCCCAACGTGCTCTTTTCAGCAGTCTGGGTGTGGGCTTTACGCTGACAGAACCACAGGAAAAAGTGTGGTTGCTGCTCGCCGGTGACGAAAACCAGAGATTACTGCACCGAATCAACAGCTTTTTCGAAAAAATTGAAAACGACGGGAGCCTGGCACGACTGCGCGAAGAGTACTTTGGCCACTCCCTCAATGTCAGCCAGGCCAGCTCGGTTACCTTCGCGCGGAATATGCACCGAAAATTGCCAAAATACCGCGCCCTGATCGAGGAGGTAGCCGGCGAATACCTGCTCGACTGGGAGTTTCTGGCCGCCATGAGCTACCAGGAGTCTCACTGGAACCCATTGGCAAAGTCACCCACCGGCGTGCGCGGCATGATGATGCTGACGCGGAATACCGCCAGCGAGCTCGGCGTCGACAACCGCCTCGACGCGGGTCAGAGTCTTCGTGGTGGCGCTCGCTACTTCAACAAAATCAAACGCAGATTACCCGATGACATCCTGGAGCCGGATCGAACCTGGTTTACCCTGGCTGCCTATAACATCGGACTGGGGCACTTGGAAGATGGTCGAGTCATCACCGAGCGCCGCGGTGGTGATCCCGACCTTTGGGTGGACGTAAAAACCAGCCTACCGCTGTTGCACAGTAAAAAGTGGTATAAGACGACCCGTTATGGCTACGCGAGAGGTAAAGAAGCCGTGTCTTATGTACAAAATATTCGTTTGTACTACAACATGCTGGCGTGGCAGGAAGTGGCCACTAATCGCAGCAAGCCACCGATAAGCATCGACCAGTACGTACCGGAAACCTTGCGGAAAACACTCTCGGCGCTATAGCTGGGCTCGACGTTTGCGGAAGAAGGTAGAGAGCATTTCGCTGGCACGGTCTGCCAGCACACCTTCGCTCCAGTCAATCTGGTGGTTAAGATGGTCGGCGGCGAAAAAATTACCATTGCTGCAGACAATCCCCGACTTCGGCTCGCGGGTAGCAAATACCAAACGCCTAATACGCGCGTGGACCAAAGCCCCAGCGCACATTGAACAGGGCTCCAATGTAACGTAAAGGGTACTTCCCGGTATTCGGTAGTTGCGGAGTCTCGCTCCAGCCATACGTAACGCGCAGATTTCAGCGTGGGCAGAAGCGTCGTGATTGCCAATCGGGCGATTCCAGCCCTCCCCCAACAGCTCGCCCTCGCGGATCAGGACTGCACCTACGGGCACCTCTCCTTCCAAGGCGCCGCACTCTGCAAGCTCAAGGGCCCGCTCCATCCAGCGTACATCGTCTTTATCAGGTTCCAGTGGATGCACCTTGCTCCCGGTTAGGAACCGGCTTACTACGATAAACAGCTTTCATTATTGGAGCTTCCCGGAGCTTTAAAACCACCTGACACCCTTTCAGCACAACTGTATTGGATCTGTATATAACCAGCAAGCGATCTACAGCTTAATATGCTATTGAATCTGCTAATCTGCTAATCTGCTAATCTGCAAGGTATTACACTTCCATTTGTTCCTACAACATTAGTTCTCATTTCTTAATCATAAATAAAAACATCTTCCAAGGGCGCCCTGAAGACATTGGATATCTTAAAGGCGACTTCTAAAGATGGAGAGTATTTGTCTTTTTCAATAGCCAATATAGTTTGCCGAGTTACACCAACCTTATCTGCCAAGGTCTGTTGAGACATTTCTTCTGATTCAAACCTTAGCCTTCTAATGTTGTTGCTTAACTTCTTAGACAACTTATACACCTTTGCGTTGGTAATACAGCTGGGTAATGAAACTAATCACTGGACCACGTCACTATTCCTGCTAGTAAGAAAGGAGTGGATAATTATTTTCAAGATAACTATGAGGACAACTGAATAAATTAGCAGATTGAGATTAGGTTTTTGATTTTCAATTAATGTTAAATTTGAAAAAATGGTATGGAAATACCATCCAAATACCAGCAACGTAACACCCAGTGAGGCAATTAAACTTTTTTCTTTATAGGACAAATCCATTCTGTATCTCAATGTATGAATATTTTTACACAATGTAAAAAATTTATACATCAAATCAAGAGATAATATCAATCCCACTTAACTTATGGAATTCAATAATAGTAGTAAGGGAGTGTCACAGTCTAAATGGTTTCAAACCATTTATTCCAAGGAGTTTGTGGTTTCCCCAATCATTCCCACTCAATGGTCGCAGGGGGTTTTCCAGCAGTTCATAGGGCAGATGTGCCCAGCGCGCGGTCATAAAATGATAGTCTGCACGGCGCGCAGCGCTATCACGTAGGCATATCGGCGCGCGTCCCCGACAACACCGACCGACTTCACCG
>JBLHKV010000277.1:0-5013 GCA_047618115.1 Halieaceae bacterium
GCTGCTCCCAAGAAAGCTGCTGCTAAGAAAGCTGCTCCCAAGCAAAAATAGCGACTACACGCTACATAACAACCCGAGACAAGCATATTTGTCTCGGGTTTTTTTTGTCTAAAGTTTGTTGGTCCTAATCTGGATCGGCCATTCCTTCAAGGGTATTGAGATTGGCGAAATGGTGTGCCTGCTCGCTAAAATCAATAGCTGTGGCATCTATCTCGGTATACCAGCCACGCACCGATCTTTGCCCGCTTGCAAGATAGGCGTTCAGAGAAGATAAGGATCTGATTGGTAGGAGGGCAAACAAATACTGCTCTCGAATGCCGTCGTGGGCATAGTAGGCCTGGTTGACAGATGAATGCGTCATAGCCTCAATGAATCGATTAACGATACTCCGGGGCAGGGTGGGACAATCACAGGGGCAGATAAAGCAATGTGAAGTATCTTCACTTATTATACCCAGCGCTGCTTCAACGCCGGCCAACGGTCCACTGTAGTCGGCGAATCGGTCGGTTACGACCGGATAACCATAGCCTTCATAGATTTCATGGTTGCGATTACAGGAAATTATCACAGAATCGACCTGCTCTCGCAGCGACTCCAAGACATATTCGATTAGGGGTTGGTTGCGCCAGGGTATAAGTCCTTTGTCTCGACCTGAGACTCTTCGACCGGCGCCGCCTGCCAAAATTATTCCTGCTATTTTTTGTAGTTGATTAGTTCTCATAATGCCCAATGGTAGCAAAGTTGGTGGGGCCGTATGCAGAATTGTGGGATAATTGTTACTCCATTATCAGTACTCATTGTGTCAACTGTCCTCATGCATTCAAAGTCTACAATTCTGGCGATCGACACAGCTACGGACCACTGCTCAGTCGCTCTCCGCGCGGGTGGCAAGGTTTATCAGTTAGAGGAACACGAGCCGCGGGAGCACAGCCGCAAATTATTGCCGATGATAGAGGCTGTGCTGAAGCAGGCGGGGCTCGCCCTGCAGCATGTCGATCTCATAGGCTATGCTCGCGGCCCGGGATCGTTCACTGGATTGCGCATAGGTATAAGCGCGGTTCAGGGCCTGGCCTTTGGTGCCGATATCCCGACTGCAGGTGTTTCCACTTTGGCCTGCCAGGTGATGACTGGATTGTCCACTGGAGTCGTACGGGAGGGTGATCGCGTAGTTTCTATGCTGGATGCGCGTATGAATGAAATATATTGGGCTTCCTACGATATCGTGAACGGTTTCCCGGTGGCTGCGACGGCGGAGCAGGTTTGTGGGCCGGCTGACTGGTCTACCTCGCCGTCGGTGGAACAGCGTAATATTGGGGTGGGTAGCGGCTGGCGTTATCGAGACGCAATGGATTCTAAGCTAGTGGAAGACATGAGTGAAATTCGACATGATCTCGGGACTACGGCTGCTGCAGTGCTCGCTTTAGTACCCGCCGAATTGCGTGGTGGTGCTGGAGATCCCGCCGAGTTGGCTCAGCCGATTTATGTACGAGACACTATTAATTGGAAGAAGCGAGGCGAGCAAGGTAAGAAGTCCTCGTAAATAGGCTGTGGGGAACCCCGGTTTCGCGATAACTCTGGAGAATGCATGAACTCTAATCTTAACAAGTCACTGCTCGAGTTCTTAACGGCAGCAACGACACCATTTCACGCGGTTGTCGCAATGTCTGAGCGATTGCTCGGGGCGGGCTTTCAGCGCCTGCGGGAGGGTGAGCAATGGCTTATTGATCCGGGTAATAAATATTTCACTACTCGTAATGATTCGTCCATTCTTGCCTTCGTGGCGGGAACTGATAACCCCGCCAAGAAGGGAATCAGAATGCTGGGTGCACATACCGACAGTCCGTGTCTGCGGGTAAAGCCACAGCCTGAATTGAAAGATAACGGTTATTGGCAGCTGGGAGTTGAGGTTTATGGGGGTGCGCTGCTGAATCCCTGGTTTGATCGTGATTTATCACTTGCAGGGCGAGTGAGCTATGTGGCTGATGAGGGGATACTGCGGTCCCGGCTTATCGATTTTAGGCGCCCTATCGCCGTGATCCCCAGTCTCGCGATTCACCTGGATAAAGGTGTTAATCAAAACCGGAGCATCAACCCACAAACGGACTTGCCACCGATTCTGGCTATAGCAGGAGGCGAATCCGAATATGACTTTCGCCAACTGCTGTTGGCGCAGCTGCATCGCGAACACCCCGCAGAGAAGTGTGCCGAGATACTAGAGTATGAAATGCATTTTTACGATACGCAGGCCGCCGCGATAATCGGGCTCGAAGATGAATTTATAGCTTCGGCGCGGTTGGATAATCTACTGAGCTGCTTTGTCACCATCGAAGCTCTCATCTCGACCGGTACCCAGCACAGTGCACTTGTGGTTTGTAACGACCATGAAGAGGTGGGTAGTGTTTCGGCGGCTGGGGCTCAAGGTCCCATGTTAAAGTCCTTGCTGGAGCGTTGGTTGCCCGACGCTGCTATCCGCGCACAGGCCTTGGACAACTCAATGATGATCTCGGTGGACAACGCCCATGGGGTCCATCCCAACTATGCCGATCGGCACGATGGCAATCATGGGCCCATGTTGAACGGCGGTCCGGTCATTAAAATGAACAACAATCAACGCTATGCGAGTAACAGCGAGACAGCCGCCGTGTTCCGACACATCTGCGCCGGTGCCGATGTTCCAGTGCAGAGCTTCGTGGTGCGCAGCGATATGGGTTGTGGCAGCACTATCGGGCCCATCACCGCCGCGGGACTGGGAGTGCGTACGCTGGATGTAGGGGTGCCGACCTTTGCGATGCACTCTATTCGAGAGCTGGCTGGAAGTTCTGATACCGACAACCTTGCGCGAGCGCTGTCTGCTTATTTGAGTACCCCTTTACAGCTGGTGTAATGGGTGCCGTTAATTCACGGTAAGTATAGTCGGACATAGCCACGGTCTGGCTATAGCAGTACTATGGTGCCCGTTTTTTAGGAGTGACAGGACACATTATGGCAAAGCAACGCGTTCTAACTGGCATTACGCCCTCTGGGACCCCTCATCTGGGGAACTATGTGGGTGCTATCCGCCCGGCAATAGAGGCCAGCAGGCTGGAAGAGGTGGAGTCTTTTTATTTTCTCGCCGATTATCACGCATTGATCAAGTCCCAGAATCCCGAGTCGGTTCGACAATCAAGCAAGGAAGTCGCTGCAACTTGGCTTGCATTGGGTTTAGATACTGAGCGCTCGCTTTTTTATAGGCAGTCAGACATTCCTGAAATACCCGAGCTCACCTGGATATTAAACTGCTCCGCGGCTAAGGGCTTAATGAATCGTGCCCACGCTTATAAAGCTGCCGTGCAAGTAAATGAGGATAAATCTGAGGACCCTGATTTTGGGATTACCATGGGCTTGTTCTCTTACCCTGTGTTGATGGCCGCCGATATTCTCATGTTCAACTCGCACAAGATTCCGGTCGGCAGGGATCAGATTCAACACGTCGAAATGGCGCGGGATATTGCCCAGCGATTCAACCACAATTATGCTGATTTATTCACGCTACCCCAAGCGCAAATAGACGACAGCGTAGCCGTATTGCTGGGGCTCGACGGTCGGAAAATGAGCAAGAGCTATGGGAATACCATTCCGTTGTTCGACACTGAGAAGAAGTTGCGTAAGGCGATCAATAAAATTTTAACTAATCTACAGGAGCCTGGCGAGCCCAAAGATCCAAAATCTTCAACGGTGTTTCACATTTGGGAAGCTTTCGCCGATTCAGAGCAGACAGAGAATATGAAACAGCGTTTTGCCGAGGGTATTTCGTGGGGTGATGCAAAAAAAGCTCTGTTTGAGCTGGTTAACAGCGAGCTGGCGGCACCAAGAGAACGCTACAATGAGCTGATGGCAAACCCCGACTACATTGAGGCCGAGCTGCTCAAGGGCGCGGAGAGAGCACGGGAGCAGAGCTCACAACTGATTGGCAAGGTTAGGGCGGCAGTTGGCCTTGGGCCTATTCGCTAGTTGCGCAGCCGCAGCCAAATTTACCAGTTGTACTGGATATCCAGAAAAACAGAGCTCGGCTCGCCTACGAAGTAACGCTCGTTACCAAAACCGAAGTCAGCGCGTTCTGCGTAATCTTCATTAAGAATATTGAGAACACGAGCTCCCACCGACAGTCGCTTACTCCAATCGAGGTTCGCCCTTATATTGACGAGGTCGTGGCCAGGGTAGCTATGTAGATTATCGGGGTCGGTGAAGTAACTTCCAAGGTAAGCCCACTCCAGTTCGAACCTGGTCTTAGCGCTGGGTTGCCAATGTAGGCGCGCGCTACCGATGTGGCGTGGCGCGGTGTCTATGATGTTTCCCTTCAGCTCCAGGCGGGTACCGAGCAGGGTCGCGGTGCTGTCATACCGGTGCATGGCATTACTGTAGACCAGCGATGCCTTCACTTGAGGATTTATTTGGTACTCGAAGTTGCCGTCCACGCCGTGATGAGAAGTGCGAGCGCCCGACAAGTTCTGTCGATTCGAATTTTGAAATATTACATCGCTTTTACGCATAGACCAGGCATCGAGGCGGTAAAGAAGGCTGCCGATGGTGCCGCTAATCCCGAACTCCAGGCTCCGTAGTTGCTCTGAATCCAGGTCGGCTTGTATCTGTCCTGCCTGCAGGCGATACATCTCGGTTGCTTGTGGGGCTCTGAAGCCATTGGCCAGACGAATATAGGCTTTATGATCGGGATGATACTGATAACCCAAGCCGGCATTCAATGACCAGTCACTAAAATCATCCGTGCTGTCCGCGGGGCGAAAAAACCGGCAATTGGATACGCTGGCAGCGCATGCACTGCCGGGGGTGACCTTTGTTTCGTAGTTGTATTGTGTAGACTCGTAGCGGGCTCCGGCATCGAGCGTCAGCGTTGGGCTGAGGTTCCAACTCAGCTGCCCAAATCCCGCCCAGGTTTTCGCATCGACTTCATAGTCGTAGTGAACGCCACGGGGCTGGCTTGGGCTGAAATCCCTTGGTTGCACTTCCAACAGTGAG
>JBLHKV010000278.1:0-5000 GCA_047618115.1 Halieaceae bacterium
GGTGAAAGAAACAGCTGGTATTGCGGCCCATGCTCTTGGCTTTGTAAAGCGCAATATCAGCCTGTTTCAACAGTTCTTGTGGTTCCGATGCATGCCCCGGGAAGGTGGTTATACCGATGCTAATCGTGACGAAATGTTTATGGCCCTCGATATAATAGGGGTCTTGATGAAAAGACAGTAGTTTGCTCGCCATACTGGTCGCGTGGTTAATCGTTTCTTGCTCGGTCGAAGATTCCCCCTGCAGTAGCACCAGAAATTCATCGCCACCAAGCCGGGACACGGTGTCGGATTTTCTTACTTGGCTACAAAGTCGCTGACCCAACTCAATCAATAGGCGATCGCCATGATCGTGGCCGAGTGTGTCGTTGATATTTTTAAAGTTGTCGATATCGATAAAAAAAAGTGCGCCGGAATATTGATACCGCGAAGATAGGTAAAGCTCACGGTCAATACTGTCCATTATTTTTCTACGATTTGGTAGTCCGGTAAGTGGATCGAAAAATGCCAGACTGTTGATAACTTCCTCGTTGCGCTTTTGCTCGCTGATATCGGAGTAAACGACAACAAAATGAGTAGTGACTTCAGCATCGTTGCGGATCGCTGTGGCACGCAAGAGCATGGGAATCAGGTCGCCATTTTTATTGGCTCCATCGATTTCACCATTGTAGCGACCGCGCACATTGAGTGCATCGATGATATCTTGTCTCTCAAGATCAGAGTGGAATTGCGCAATAAGTCCGAAGTCAGCCCCAACGGCATCGGCCTGAACAAAGCCGGTGACCTGACAGAAAGCGTCATTCACGCGCAAAATTTTCATCGACGCGTCAGTTATAACTATAGGTTCGTGGGAATCAAAGGTACTGGCGACCAAGCGTAGTTCTTCCTCAGATGTCTCTAGTTTTTGTGATGTTTGCTCCAAAAGGCTTGCGATTTTGTCGTTTTGACGACGAATATTGCCTAGAGCACTCAAGAGAATGATTATGAGCAGGAGGCCGGGAATCAGTAGCGTCATACTATCCATTATCTATGATGGATCTCCGGCTGTAGGCGAATGGTCGAATGGGCGAATGGTCGAATGGTCGAATTCGATAGGTACTAACGCCTCAAATAGTAACGTTCGGCAGCACTGGGGGAAAGCAGTTTCTTTTTGAAGTGACCGCATTGGTCACAGTCCGCTGACGGTTTTGACTATTGCTCCAGGCTCCGCCAGACGGGACAATCGTTAACGAGTTAGTCGACAACTTAAGGAATACAGTCATACCATGAAAGTGGAATTTACAGCTGAACAGCAAAAATTGCGTAGTGAACTGCGTGCATACTTCGAAAAACTTATGACGCCGGCACTAAGCCAGGAATGTGCCGAAACGATGGGAGAGGGCGGTGGACCGCTATGGCGCGAGGCGCTGCGTCAAATGGGCCGCGATGGCTGGATAGGACTGGGTTGGTCCAAGGAGCTCGGTGGTCAGGGAATGACGCCCATTGAGCAGTTTATTTTTGTAGAAGAAGTAATGCGCGTTGGTTATCCCTTTCCGTTTCTAACAACGGAATCGGTAGGGCCACAGCTCGCCGAGCACGGTAACGCTTGGCATCGAGAGGAACTGGTGCCGAAAATATTGGCCGGTGATCTACTGGTTGCGATTGGTTACTCCGAATCCGCTGCGGGTACGGACCTGGCTTCCCTAAAAACCAGCGCGGTAAAGGATGGTAATGAATGGGTTATAAACGGACAAAAAATGTGGACCAGTCTGGCCCATTTTTGTGATTACACCTGGCTGGCGGTTCGAACCGATCCAAATGCACCGAAGAAACATAAAGGTATCTCTATATTTCTAGTACCTAACTCTGATCCGGGTTGGAGTGCTACCCCGGTTCATACACTCGGAGGGGTGCGTACCAACGCTACCTATTATGAAAATATACGACTCGACGAAAAGTATCTGGTGGGAGAATTACACCAGGGCTGGAAGCTCATCACTGGGCAACTAAACCGCGAAAGACTGACCTTGGTTAATGTTGGCCCCACCAGTAATCTGTTCAATCGCGTCACCGAATGGGCACAGCAAGCCGACTACGGTTCAGCAGGCGGCAAGCTCATCGACCAACCTTGGGTACAACTGAATCTTGCAAAAGTTCGAGTGGGTGTGGAGGCGTTAAAGTTACTTTGCTACAAGCAGGCCTGGGCGATGACCGAGGGAACACTGGAAATGGCGGACGCATCTGCGGCGAAGGTTTATGGGTCAGAGTACTTTATCGAGGCCTATCGATTACTGGGAGAGGTGATCGGTCAGGCGTCTTTGATTAATCGACGCTCTGCAAGCGATACGGTTTTAGAGGGTCGCATCGAAACCTTATACCGAACCGCTTCGATAATTACGTTTGGCGGCGGTGCTAATGAAATTCAGCGAGATATCATTTCCGCTGCGGGACTGTGGATGCCACGGGCGAGCCGCTAGGAGGCCAATTTATGAACTTTGGATTTAGCGAAGAGCAGGACGACGTGAGAAATCTGGCGCGTCAATTATTTACCGATATGGTAACTCCCGAGCGCCTTGCTCAATATGACGAGTATCGGGAAGATCGATTTGATCGGGAACTCTGGAACCAGCTGGCGGAAACAGGGTTGCTGGGAGTCGCCATCGCAGAAAATTATGGCGGCATGGGTTTTGGTTTTACGGAACTAGCCCTGTTGATAGAGGAGGCCGGTCGCAGTATTGCACCGGTACCGCTCATTTCCCACATGGTCAGCGCAGCATTGCCCATACAGGAGTTTGGCGGGGATGCGCTCAAGGAGCGAATGTTGAGTGCTGCTACAGGCACGGACTTTCTACTTACAGCCGCTCTATTGGAGCCGGGTAATGAAGATCTATCTCGGCCTACAGCCCGTGCTAGCGGAGATGCTGAGAGCGGGTACCGAATCAGTGGCGTGAAAACGTGCGTGCCCTTCGCGCTGCAGGCGAACATGATGTTGCTGGCCGCTGAAAGCGAGCAGGGTGTCGTCGTGGCTCTGGTGGATACGCGGGCAGAGGGAGTGGTGGTAAAGCCTCTGCGGGTTTCAACCTACGAACCACAATACCGGGTGGAGCTGGAAGGAGTAGAGGTACAGCCCGAATTTTTACTCGCTGGAGCGGACAGTGGCGTAGAGGTCATGCGTTGGATTGAGGAACGCACGGCAGCCGCGATATGCGCGCATCAAGTCGGCGTGACCGATCACGCAATGCGGCTAACGGCCTCATACACCAGCGAACGCCAACAATTTGGCGTGCCAGTGGCGACCTTTCAGGCGGTGGGTCACCGCGCCGCAGATTGTTTCATCGATGTGGATTGCCTACGATTATGCACTTATCAGGCGGTCAGCCTGTTAGATGGTGACAAACCTGCAACGACAGAAGTTCAGATTGCGAAAATTTGGGCGGGTGATGTCGGTCACCGGGTTAGCTATGCCGCTCAGCACCTGCACGGTGGTACCGGAATCGATCGAGATTATTCCCTGTGGCGGTATTGCCTATGGGCCCGGCACAACGAACTGATGCTGGGTAGCTCCGCAGCACAGTTGGCAAAACTAGGTGCGCGGATTGCCGTAAGTGAAGGGTTCTGTGCGTAGGGCCGTCGACTTCCTCGCTTCACCCCACTCTGCGTAGGCCAGATCCGCGCCGTTGAGGTGTATGTTACGAGGGATGGCCTCCATGACAACGCGGTGGATGCTGTTAAGGTTAGTACTCGGTGTAGGTGCAGGTGATGACAACGTCTGTGTCGGACGCGATAGAGCCCGTCATGGACGCGCTAGAGCCCTGGCCAATGGAACTTAGACATTCATAATCGGCGTTGGGGGAAAGGAAGTCGATCTGGTAGCCACCTTCAGGTACGTTAAATATCGTCCACTCTTTGGTGCCGCTGCTGCCGCCGAATATAACTGCGCTGCTGAAGTGATCAGTATAGCCACTAAAGTCACCGAAGTTCGTAAAATGAACAAACTCGCCAATGACTACGTGATCGTTGTTATCTTGACTCCCCGGGTTCATGTCTCCAGTGTCGCTGTAAGCAGTTATTGAATAACCGCCTGGAGGGACATCTCCATCAAATGTAATGGTCAATTCTGGCCGGCTGGAATCTTCCGTACAGACTACCGTGGCCTCGATAAAGGAATTCTGCGTTTCACCAAAGGTAGTTTCCACCTCTTCGTTTATGATCGCGGCGCTGGAGCTACAGGTGACGCCGCTCTTCAGATGGGCCAGGTCCACAGTGTAACTCAGTTCATCTTCATCGTTGTTATCTTGGCCATCGTAACGGGTCGTTATGAATTCGGTGGTAATGGACTCGGTAAACGTGTCGTAAACCGGTATTAGATCGTCGTCGTTGTTGTCGTCGCCCAACCAAAAGTCTGTTCTTATCCGCACACTACCCAGTACGCTTGGATCTATACCATTGGTATTGAGTACGAGGCGCAAGAGCTGGACGGTTGCGGCGTTGGTGTTCGATAGGTTCACTCTCGCGCCGCGGAGCGCGGCTTTCAGGTCTTCAATTTTGTCATTGTCGGAGATGCCTTCATTACCGCCCAGCGCTAAAAACCGCAGGCTGTCGAGCGGGTGTAACTCGAGTAGGTCGTTGTCGTTGGTATCGAGATTGTTGTTGGTCAGCGCGAGCTTTTTCACCTGGCCGGCCAAAAATCCGATACCCGATAGAGTATTGATATTTCGGTTATCGCAATCCAGATTTGCCTCTACCCCGTCCAGATACAGGTGTAAATTTCCATCTGGTCCGAGTTCTTCGGCTCCGGCACTTTCATCGTTAAGGCAGTCTTCGAGCTCAGTTTGCAAACCCATTAAATCAACCCTGATCCTGCACGAGATATCGACCACGGTGGTGTTGCCGACGGTACCGCTGGCATTGCTGATCGTGCACTCCGCAGGATTCGCGGGTGGCGTGGTTAACGCGACCGTATAAGCCTCGCCCAAGGGCACGTCGGTGATTTGGAAATCATCGGCACCCGAGGTTATCGATGC
>JBLHKV010000279.1:0-4977 GCA_047618115.1 Halieaceae bacterium
GGTGACTTTGTAACTGACGAAATAGTCTTCGGCCGCCATTTCTCGGTATTGCGAACCGCGGCGCAGTGTCAGGGTGGCACCGAGAGCAATCAATACCGGTGGCATATCACCGATAGGAGAGGCATTCCCAACGTTGCCGCCCAACGTTCCCTGGTTACGAATTTGTCGAGATCCGAGTCTGTCTATTAATTCGTGCAGGTCTGGATAAAGCGCCACCAATTCGCCGCTCGCGTCTGTATAAGTCACCGCCGCTCCGATCTCGAGAGCGTCTGCTGTCAGCCTGATTTTTTTCATCTCAACGACGCGGCCCGTGTAAATCAGGATCTCGATATCTTGAAGAAATTGAGTTATTTCGAGACATAGATCAGTGCCCCCGGCCAGTAGTCGAGCATTTGGATATTGCAGCAGTAGTTTGGCTAATGCTTCGCTGCTAGTTGGGGAGAAGAATGATTTCCCTGCGCCCTCAAGCAGCAAGGGGTCCTGGTTATGCTGTAGCTGCGAGAGCATTTCTGCGACTCGTGGTAGCGTTTTTGTAAACTGATCGTCTTCTTGCACTTCGTACATCTGGACGGCGGCATCGATAATGGGGCGGTAACCGGTGCATCGGCATAGGTTGCCACCCAGCGCTTCGTTAATACTGGCTCGGTCGGGGTTTGAATTAGTTTTCCGGTAGGCAAACATAGACATAACAAATCCGGGCGTGCAAAAGCCACACTGCGAGCCGTGACAATCCACCATCGCTTTTTGGACGGGGTGGAGGTTGTCGCCATCCCTGAGGTTCTCTACCGTTATCAGTTGTTTGCCGTGCAGTGATGCGACAGGTGTAATACAAGCGTTTATCGCGCGGTATTCAATATTGTCGCCTGCGCCGTCGGCCGTGAGCTCCCCGGTGACAACTGTACAGGCGCCGCAGTCGCCCGAGGCGCAACCTTCTTTGGTACCGGTTCGATGCAGCCTTTCGCGCAGGTAATCCAAAACTGTTGTGTTTGGATCTGTGTTCTCCAAGGTGTGCAATTGTTCATCGAGTAGAAATTCGATCATTCAAATCAATCCTTGTCTGTGTTTGATACCGCAGCCCTTTAATATTATGTGGGTGAGGTTTTTGGAAATACTTTCAAAGTCCTGATCCGATAGGCGTTCCTTTCTCAGTACCGTTGTCACCTGTACAGAAAAATCTGCGTAGTGCTGCGTCGCGCTCCAGATCAGGAAGATCAGGTACAAAGGATCGACGGGGTCCATCTTGCCCTGTGCTATCCACGATTGGATAACTTTTGATTTGCCGAGCAGCCAGCTACGAAAATCCTGATTGAGGTATTCACTCAGGTACGGCGCTCCCTGGATAATTTCATTGGCGAATATTTTCGACGCTATAGGTGCGGTTTTGGAATACATTACTTTGGCGTGTATATACGCGCCAATAGCTTCAGCCGGGTCGTCTTCTACGGTAATCTGGTTAAACGCGTCGTTCCAGAGTTCCAGGATGTCGATAAGTACCTGATTATAGAGTTCCAATTTATTTTTGAAATAGTAGTGCACATTGGGTCGAGGCAGTTCCGCTCGTTTTGCGATACTCATCATGGACGCACCGCTATAGCCGAATTGGGCAAACTCTGCCTCGGCGGCAGCCAGGATTCTAGCCTGGTTGTCCATACGGATTTTACCGGTTTTATAGCTACGGGTAGCTTGCTGCATATTGTTCAGGCACCTGTTGCATGGTAAAAGCTGACATATTTGTCAAGTATAGCAGAATTTCGGGTCTGCTACCCTAATAAATGGCATTGCCGCCGCCGCTTGATTATTATGTCGCAGCACACAGTGACTTACATATTCAGGAGCGGATCGACTTGTCAAAAAAACAGTTCATCGATGCCCAGCAACTTCTAGATGACTCCTTCGAGTTGGGTCTGAAAGTGCTCGAAAGCGGCTATATTCCAAATTTCATAGTAGGGGTCTGGCGCGGTGGTACGCCAGTGGGTATCGCGGTACAGGAGTTGTTGGATTATTTTGGGATCCAGACCGATCACATCGCGATCCGCACGTCTTTGTATACGGGAGTGGAAGAACGCGCCAGCAAGGTCAAGGTGCATGGCTTGGGTTATTTGGTCAAAAGTCTGAATGCCGAGGATTCCCTGCTGATCATCGACGATGTATACGACACAGGCCTCAGCGTTCAGCAGGTTATAGACGATATAAAAATGGAATGTCGGAAGAATACGCCGGAAATCAGGATCGCCACGCCATACTTCAAGCCTGCCAACAATAAGACCGATCACGATCCGGATTACTATCTACACAAGACCGATGCCTGGTTAGTCTTTCCCCACGAACTTTCGGGATTGTCTGCAGCAGAAATTTTGGAGAGCAAGCCTGGTATCGAAAGACTCCGCGCCAAGCTCACGGAGCAGTTGGAATCTAATCGCTAGGGCTTGATTAACGCTTAGCTCTGGGTAATGTGCGGCTTGATAATCTCGTATAGGGCGGGTCGGTGGGTAGCGATTTCGTCAACTGTAAGTCCCTCGAGTGAGTGGGGGTACTTTAGCCAATCTTCTGTTTCGTGCAGATAATAGTCGGGTACGCGTTTGGTCTGGTTTCGTGTCGGCTTGTAGTAAGGTACGGCAACTCGGATCGTGTTTGGGGTGTTTAATCGCGCCTTGCTCTCCAGGTACTCAATAACCGCATTAATCGTATGCCCGGTATCGAATACGTCGTCGACAATTAATAACTGATCTTCGTGACTCACATGCTTGATGAGGTAATTCATGCCGTGTATTCGAATTTCGGCGGCGCGACCGTCGATCCCGGAATAGGAAGAGGTGCGAATAGCTATGTGGTCGGTGTCCAGTCCGCAGTAGGCGAGTAGTTCCTGTACCGCAATACCCATGGGGGTGCCCCCGCGCCATATAGCGATGATGATTGTGGGTCTGAAACCACTGGCGACTATTTTTGCGCCAAGGCGAAATGAGTCCTCCAGTAGTTGTTGGGCTGAAAGATAGGTTTTAGTAGTCATCGACAGTAGTATAGACGGTGGTGCGACGGAAATGACAGAGGAAGTGTCCATGGCGGAAACCGAGCAACTGCAAAAGCACTATATCGATGAAGAAGACCTCGTTAATGATTCCTTTCGTTTGGCCGTGAAGATATATGAAAGCGGGTTTAGACCTGATTTTATCGTAGGGATATGGCGCGGAGGTTCAACGGTTGGTATCTATGTTCAAGAGTGCCTGCAATACCTGGGTGTCGAGACCGACCATATCGCCATACGAACCTCCTATACGGGAATGCAGGATTATCTGGAGAGACTGCACACCGCCGGCGAGATACGAGTTCATGGCTTACAGTATCTGTTGGAGACCATGAACCGGGACGATGCACTGCTCATTGTGGACGATGTGTTCAGCACGGGCAGGAATGTAGAGGCGGTAATTGAGCGTCTGCGCACCAAAGCGAGGCGCAATATGCCGCAGGATGTCCGTATCGCCGCGCCATTTTATAAGCCCGCGCAAAATAAAACCGGCCGGATCCCCGATTATTATTTGCAGGAAACGGATAGCTGGTTGGTACTGCCCTATGAATTGACAGGCCTCAGTCGGGAAGAAATACTTGCCAATAAGGCCTGGGTGGCCCCGATACTGGATGAGTGCGGACCACCGCCCGGATAGAGTGAGTGTGCGCTAGCGCTCCAGGTGCTTCAGTTTACCCGGCACGCCTTCCCACTCTTTGGCGTCTGCCGGACTATCTTTCATTTCGGTGATATTCGGCCAGATCTCTGCAAGCTCGGCATTTAGCTCCAGGAAAGGCATTTGGTCTTCGGGAATTTCATCCTCCGAAAAAATGGCGTCGACAGGGCACTCGGGCTCACATAGGGCGCAATCGATGCACTCGTCGGGGTGTATCACCAACATGTTTGGCCCTTCATAGAAGCAGTCCACGGGACAAACTTCCACACAATCGGTGTGCTTACACTTGATGCAGTCTTCTGCGACGATAAAAGTCATCGTTTTTTAGCCTCGGGGAAAAATACCTGTTGGGATTAGGTGGGTTCAAAGGCGGCTAGTGTACTCGTTCGTAAACTGTATTTGAATAGCTGCTCAATCCAACATGGTCTTCAATTGATACAGAATCTCCATCGCCTCCCGCGGACTGCAGTTGTCGGGCACCAGATCTTCCAAGGCCAGTAGTGCTGGATGGGGAGGGGCGCTGAACAAATCACTTTGTGACGGTGCGGGGGAAGTGCCGGGGTTGGTGATGCCGCTGTTCTCAAGCTGCTGTAATTTGACCTTGGCTGCCGCGACGACTTCACCTGGTAGTCCGGCAAGTCGGGCAACCTGTAGTCCAAAACTGCGATTTGCAGGGCCCTCCTGAATAGCGTGCAGAAAGACAATACTGTCCTTGTACTCGGTGGCATCCAGATGCACGTTGGCCATATTGGGATGTTCTACCGGTAGCGCGGTGAGCTCGAAATAATGCGTTGCAAACAGTGTAAACGCCTGTACTTTGTCAGCCAGTTGTACAGCGCAGGCCCAGGCGAGTGCCAGGCCGTCGAAGGTAGAAGTACCGCGGCCCACCTCATCCATAAGCACCAGGCTTTTCGGTGTGGCATTATGAAGGATGTTGGCTGTTTCGGTCATCTCCACCATAAAAGTAGAACGTCCTCCGGCGAGATCGTCTGATGAGCCTATCCGGGTGAAAATTTGGTCTACCAGGGCAATTCTGGCAGTGCTTGCGGGCACAAAGCTGCCCATGTGAGCCATTAATACGATGAGCGCGGTCTGGCGCATATAGGTCGATTTTCCGCCCATGTTGGGCCCGGTAATCAGCAGCATCCGGCGCTCGCTGTCGAAGCGTATGTCATTGGCGATGAAGGGTTCGTCCAGTACCTGTTCAACCACCAGATGACGCCCCTGATCAACCTCCAGGACCCGGTCCTCACGCAATTCAGGTCTGCATAGGTTCAAGGCATTGGCGCGCTCGGCCAGC
>JBLHKV010000280.1:0-4966 GCA_047618115.1 Halieaceae bacterium
ACCATCCTGAGTGGAGCGGATCCATCGAAAGGATATTGGATTTCTCAGCCGTGAAAATTGTTACCGAGCCAGTCAGGTCACCATTATCGGATGTCCACTTCACGCCAATTTCAGAAGACTCGCTGTTCTCAGGTTCAAATGGTGTACCCTCGAAACTCGACCCGGTATTAGGCCTGAAACCCTCTGCGTAGCTCGCATACAGCGAGATGTTGGGATTTGCTTCAAAGACCACACCCGCGCGATAACTGAGTTCCGTTGGGTTGACGTTGGTGATCGCACCAGAGAAGCGATTTTCAATCGACTGCTCGATGTCGTCGTAGCGCAGACCGAGAAGAATACTCAACTTGTCTGTTAGCCCCATCATGTCCTGAAAATAGATGCCGACAGTGTCCTGGTTCTCAAGCCTGCTGAACTGCGGAGCGGTGTCGGGAATTGGCCAAGCATCATAGTCAGGGTTAAATGCGTCGATGGTGTACTCGTAGGTCCCAGCTTGTATGCGATAGCGCTCACCGTAGGTATCGTGCTCATACGCAAAAGCGTCGGCACCAATCAGCAAACTGTGAGTAATGCCTGCATCGATAGTGCCTGTAAACTCAACGCGGCCGGAAAGGTCCTCTGCCTGGTAGTGGCGATACCGATGCTGCCGTGCCACCGTCACGCCATCCACCAAGAATAAATTTCGAGCTCCTGACAATGACGTGTCAGCGGAGTGACCTATGAAAGATGAATCCCGATACCCCAATCCAACGAGCATCAACCAGTCGTTGTTGAGTTCGTGCTGAAGCGTAAATTGGTGCCCCACTGAATCGATTTCCATGGGTCCGAGTCTGGGGTCGCCAAGGAATCGCTCCGGCGGCAGCGTAAAGGGGTCGCCATTCATGGCAACAACGCCGCGATCAAACAGGACTTCCTGTGACACATATTCCAGTTCGTACAAGAGAGACGTCCTATCGCTGATAGCAAATAATACTGACGGCGTTATGGCGAGTTTCTTTGGTTCAGTGCCTCTAAAGCTGTCCGATTTGTCGTATGCACCGTTTATGCGAAAGGCAACTGAATCGGACACGGCATTGGTAAAGTCGCCCTCGATCCGTGTCGTGCTCCATCGCCCGAAAGAGGCCTTGATATAGCCCTCGCGGTCGAACTGCGGCTTTTTGGTAATGATATTGATGGTGCCGCCGGGCTCACTGCGCCCGTACAGCGCAGAACCTGGACCTTTCATTACTTCGATGCTCTCGACGTTGGAAGTATCCCTGCGACCACTATAACCACGGCCAGCCGAGAATCCGTTTACCACGTAGCCTGCCGAGTTGTTCTCGTCACCGGAAAGGCCACGCACGGCGAACATATCCCAAATTCCACCGAAGTTGTTCTGGCGCGCGACACTGGCCGAAAGATCCAAAGCATTCTGGAAACTGACGATGCCCATCTCACTCAATAACTCGCTTTCTAGAATATTTACCGATTGAGGCAACGACTGCAGTGGAACGTCGCCGCGGTATGGTTGCCGTTGTCCACTCACAGTGATCTCAACCAATTCGTTAGAGGATTCGTCCTGGCCAAGAGCGGCTGTGCTTCCCAGCGTACAAATGACACAGAGTAAGACCTTGCCGTATAAATTTAATCCTGTATTCATGGAGACTCTCCCTAATTAGAGTGCCTTAGGCACCTCAATAATAGTTAATTAACAACGGGTCCCGTGCATTATATGAGATTAGTATTTGGAACCGTGACTCACCTAATTTCACAACTTCACAACTTCACAATATAAGTATAGGCTTAAAAATTCGTGATATTTGCTTGAATAATGATGGTGAAGCAGTCAAATCTATCAAACACAGAAAAGCTTTGGCAGAAAATGCTGAATAATATGGACTTTCTACGCTGAGCTAAAAATGATCTTGACAAAAGTAGGCATCACTGACACGTTGCGATGAAATAACCAGTCACGAATAGGAGTTTACGATGAAAAAACAACTTCTGGCCTTAATCTGCACAGTCTTGGTGTTCCCAAATATTGCATCTGCAAACGAACTCTCAGAGGACGTAAAAACCGACTATGACAACTATCTCGCGAGTCTTTGGGACCACTTTCACCGCAACCCCGAACTATCCACTGTAGAAGTAAAGACAGCTGCGCGCATGGCGCAGGAGCTTCGCGCAGTCGGGTTTGATGTGACCGAAGGTATCGGCGGCACTGGCGTCGTGGCTATTCTCAAGAACGGCGATGGTCCAATGGTCATGATGCGCGCCGACATGGATGGACTACCAATTAAGGAGAAGACAGGCTTGCCTAACGCCTCGCGTGCGACACAGTTGGACCCTAGTACAAATGAAATCGTACCGGTCATGCACGCCTGCGGGCACGACGTGCATATCACCAGCCTGGTCGGTACGGCGAGACAAATGACGCGCCGCAAAGACGAGTGGGCCGGAACACTGATGTTGCTCGTACAACCTGCCGAGGAACGTCTCAAAGGTGCGAAAGCCATGCGTGAAGATAACATTTGGGGCCGATTCGGCGAGCCTGACTACGCGTTAGCGTTTCATGTAGCGACAGGTAATCCTGCGGGCAAGATCAAGGCGCCGGAAGGACCGACATACGCTGGCTCTTCGTCCGTTGACATTATCGTTCACGGCGTTGGTGGCCATGGCGCAAGTCCGCATCATGCAAAGGACCCGGTTCTTATTGGCAGTCAAATCGTTGTCGCATTGCAGACTCTGGTCGCCCGTGAATTGGCACCTCGATCGCCTGGTGTTGTATCGATTGGTACATTTCATTCCGGCAGCAAACGCAACATCATTTCGGACCGCGCGCACCTCGAGCTTACAGTTCGCTACCAGGACAACGAGACTCGTGAGTTGTTATTGAACGGCATTGAACGAATTGCATTGAATGTTGGACGAACTGCGGGCTTAGCGGAGGACAACCTGCCGGAAGTCGTTGTCCTGGATGGTGTGCCACCAACCCACAACGATGTCGAATTGACGCGACGGTTGAAAGCAGCCTGGAATGAGTCCTTGGCCAAAGGGACGGTGTTTGAGCAGCCACAAACAGGAATGGGCGCAGAAGATTACCCGTATCTCGTGGTCGATACCGATATTAAAAGTGTTTACTGGACCGTCGGCGGCACACCACAAGCTGACCTTGATGCGCACAAGGCGGGTGGCCCTCGTCCGCCTGGCCACCACTCACCAACGTTTTGGGTTGCACCAGAACCGTCAGTTAGGGCAGGTGTGGAGTCATCCGTGACCGCAATGATGGAACTACTGGGGAAGAAATAATCTAATGGGCTCATTCATTACACTGCATCACGAAGACGACACGACATTTGCCTCTGATTTCGAGGCCAGAGTCATTAGTGCGATGGATCCTTTCGCTAGCCGCCTTCAAGTCGGCTTTTTCCTCCCGCCGATGCGCTTGGCTTGGCCGTTCCTGGTATGCCTGTTGGTAGCCCTGGAATGGAGATGGGTAACCGTCACGATAAATACGATGTATTGTTATTAAGTAAGGATGGTAGCAGCACGGTTTTTGAGCACATCGCTGGAAAGAATTAATCAGCATTTGATCTAATTTTGAGAGGTATGAAATGAAATACAGAGCACAAGAGATCAGCGTATTGGATTCACGCTCAATGTCTCGCCGTCGTTTTGTAACAGGCATTGCTGCGGGTAGCGCCTTTTTGGGGTTAGGGCTTGGCTCGGGGTTATCCATGGCATCATCAACTAACCGTCTGGGGCCGACGACGATAAAAGGAGATCACATTGATCTAAATATTGCTTATGAGCCAGTTAATTTTACAGGCAAAACCCGCATGGCAACGGCCATCAATGGTTCGGTGCCAGCCCCTATATTGCGTTGGCGTGAAGGTGATCGAGTAACTATTCGCGTGACGAATAACCTCGCTGAGGATAGCTCTATACACTGGCACGGCATTATCTTGCCAACAGGTATGGACGGCGTGCCTGGCCTTAGCTTCGGAGGCATCAAACCGGGTAATACCTTTGAGTATCAGTTTGATCTTAATCAAAGCGGCACCTACTGGTACCACAGTCATTCGAGCTTCCAAGAACCAACCGGTATGTATGGTGCGATCATTATTGACCCTAAAGAGCCTGATCCCGTCAGCTATAACCGAGATTATGTTGTGATGCTGTCAGACTGGTCTGATGAAGACCCACAAGCTATTTACGCCAAGTTAAAAAAACTCAGCCATTATTACAATTTTCGTGAGCGGACTGTGAGTGACATCTGGCACGACATTAAGGCTAAGGGTGTTGAAGAAACATGGAATAAGCGTTCTATGTGGAATCAGATGCGTATGAGTGAGACCGACATATCCGATGTAACGGGCTATACCTACACCTATCTAATGAATGGTGCCACACCTGATGAGGGTTGGGTGGGTCTATTTAAGCGCGGGGAAAAAGTGCGTTTGCGGTTTATTAACAGTTCGGCAATGACCATTTTTGACGTGCGGATCCCTGGTCTGAAAATGACAGTTGTTGCCTCTGATGGCCAGAACATTGAGCCTGTGACCATTGATGAATTTCGTATCGGTGTCGCCGAAACCTACGATGTTGTTGTAGAACCCAGTGATGACAGCGCCTATACCGTTTTCGCTCAAAGTATTGATCGCTCAGGCTTTACGCGTGGCACATTAACGCCGGATATCGGCCTGCGCTCATCAGTTCCAGAAATGGATGTTGCTCCAACTTTAGGGCATCGAGATATGGGCATGGATCACAGCATGCATGATATGTCCGGCATGCAAGAAATGCCCACGATGGACCACAGTATGCATGATATGTCCGGCATGCAAGAAATGCCCGCGATGGATCACAGTATGCACGATATGTCCGGTATGCAAGAAATGCCCGCGATGGACCACAGTATGCACGATATGTCCGGTATGCAAGAAATGCCCGCGATGGACCACAGTATGCACGATATGTCCGGTATGCA
>JBLHKV010000281.1:0-4951 GCA_047618115.1 Halieaceae bacterium
ACTATTCGAACAAAGTTGTGTAACTCTACCAATCAAGGGGATTTTGAGCAAGGCACAAATATGGTAAGTTTAACTTTTTAACCCATACTCTCAGGCTGATCTCGAGTATGGTTCATCGTTTTATAAGCTCCGAAGACATCACTTCAGTTGCCAACTTTTGGCCACTGTGGCGAGAATTTCGCAACAGAAGTCAGTATACAGGTATACCCATGACCATTACCGCGCTAGACATTCAGAATATCGCCACACTGGCTCGGCTTCGGATTGACGAGGATGATATCGCCGATGTTACTGCACGTATCGCGGGTGTCCTGGACCTGGTGGGGCAAATGTCGGCTATCGATACGACGGGGGTTGAACCCATGGCCAACCCGATGGATGGCCGCCAAAGACTGCGCGAAGATATTGTTACCGAGGTAAACTCCCGCTCGGAATTTCAGGCCATTGCCCCCGACGTCCAGGATGGACTGTACCTGGTCCCACGAGTTATCGAGTAAGTAACCCACCCACCAGCACAGGATCTATATCAATGCACCATTTCACTATCGCTGAACTGATCAGCGGTATGGCTGACAAATCCTTCTCCAGCGAAGAAATTACTCGTGGCTACCTCGAAAGAATTGCTGCACGGGATGGGGATTACAACAGCTTTATCACAGTTACCGATGAGCTGGCGGTCGAGCAGGCCCAGGCAGCTGACCGAAGCCGCGCCCGTGGTGAAGTCTCCAAACTCACCGGGATTCCACTAGCTCACAAAGACATTTTCTGTACAAACGGTATCCGCACCAGCTGTGGCTCCAAAATGCTGGCTAATTTTGTCCCACCCTACAACGCGACGGTTATCGATCGACTCGCTACTGCAGGCGCAGTTTGTCTTGGCAAAACCAATATGGACGAATTCGCCATGGGTTCTTCCAATGAATCCAGCTATTACGGCCCGGTTCGCAATCCCTGGGCGATGGACTCCATCCCCGGCGGATCTTCGGGAGGCTCAGCCGCCGCTGTGGCCGCTGGTCTCGCGGCCGCTGCTACGGGAACCGACACAGGCGGCTCAATTCGCCAACCTGCAGCCTTTTGTGGTCTATCGGGGATTAAGCCCAGTTATGGTAGGGTTTCCAGACTGGGCATGGTTGCCTTCGCTTCAAGTCTGGATCAGGGCGGGCCCATTGCCAGGACCGTCGAAGATGCTGCTCTCCTACTAGAGAGCATGGCAGGATTTGATCCCGCTGATTCTACGTCCGTCGACCTACCTGTTCCAGACTACACGAAAAATCTCAATTCTGACCTCGCTGGACTCAAAGTTGGGGTTCCTTCAGAGTTCTTTGATCAAGGCCTGAACCCTGGACTCGGGGCTGTGATAGAAGAGGCTTTGGTACAATACGAGAAGCTGGGCGCAACTTTAGTACCCATTTCTTTACCACACAGCTCACTTGCTGTGCCGGCTTATTATGTAATAGCACCCGCAGAAGCCTCCACCAACCTATCCCGCTTCGACGGGGTGCGCTACGGACATCGCTGCAAAGATCCTGCAGACTTATTCGATCTTTACACAAGGTCAAGGGCGGAGGGATTTGGTGAAGAAGTAAAACGTCGCATTCTGGTCGGAACCTATGCTCTGTCCGCTGGTTACTACGACGCTTACTACCGCAAGGCTCAACAGATTCGTCGCCTTATTAAACAAGACTACGTAGCCGCCTTTACTCAGGTAGATGTCATTATGGGGCCAACAACACCCAACCCCGCTTGGAAAATGGGTGCCAAATCTGTTAATCCCGTCGATATGTACCTGGAAGACATTTACACCCTCGGAGTAAATCTGGCGGGGTTACCCGCCATGTCCATCCCCGCTGGGTTTTTGGATGGCAAACCGGTTGGACTGCAAATTATCGGTAATTATTTTGCCGAGGCCCAGCTGTTAAACGTAGGTCATCAGTTCCAGTTAAATACAGACTGGCATCGACAAACCCCAACTGACTCTTTGCCGCAGGAGAGCGGATCATGAGCTGGGAAATGGTAATAGGACTGGAGGTACACGTACAGCTTGCCACTAAGTCCAAGATCTTTTCCGGGAGCGCTGTCGCATTCGGTGGTGAACCCAACAGCAGGGCGTCCGCCGTCGACCTCGCCATGCCCGGTATGCTGCCCGTGGTCAACGCGGAAGTTGTGCGCATGGCCGTCCTTTTTGGACTGGGAATTAACGCCGAAATAGGTAAGTATTCAGTATTTGATCGCAAAAACTATTTCTACCCGGACTCGCCCAAGGGATACCAAATAAGTCAATTTGACCACCCAATTGTCGGCGTTGGTGAAGTAACTGTAATTCTCGCCAATGGCGAAGAAAAAATAGTGGGTATCACCCGTGCCCACCTCGAGGAGGACGCCGGTAAGTCACTACACGAAGACTATCACGGCAAAACCGGCATCGACCTTAACCGAGCCGGCACCCCACTTTTGGAGATCGTCTCGGAACCCGACCTGCGCAGCGCTGAGGAAGCCGTTGCCTATCTGAGATACATTCACTCAATTGTTACTTATCTGGACATTTCCGATGGCAACATGGCAGAGGGATCCATGCGCTGCGACGTTAACATTTCGCTTCGAAAGCCCGGTTCAGAACAACTCGGCACCCGCACAGAGATCAAAAATGTTAACTCGTTTCGCTTCGTTGAAAAGGCCATAGCCGTAGAATTTGAAAGACAAGCGGACGTCCTCGACAGCGGGGGTTCAATAACCCAGGAAACGCGCCTATACGACTCAGTGCGCAACGAAACACGGCCCATGCGCAGTAAAGAGGTCGCCAACGACTACCGATATTTTCCTGAACCCGACTTGCTACCGATAGAAATTGACGACCAGTACATCGAGTCGATACGGACAACAATGCCGGAATTACCTCGAGAAAAACGTACTCGATTTATTTCACAATATCAGCTGAGTGTATACGACGCCGACGTATTATCGTCGAGCCGAGTTCAAGCGAATTTTTTCGAAGCCGTCGCAGCCAGTTGTGGCGATGCAAAATTGGCGGCCAACTGGGTCATGGTTGAGCTCTCCGCCCTACTCAACCGAGATGAAGTTAACATCGAAAATTCACCTGTATCGGCACCCAACTTGGGCAAGTTGATTTCACGAATTATCGATCAAACTATCTCGGGGAAAATTGCCAAGGAAGTTTTCGATGGCATGTGGCGAGGTGAAGGTGAGCCAGATAACATTATCGAATCGCGCGGACTGAAACAGGTCAGCGACTCTTCCGCCATCGAAACGATGGTCGACCAAATAATTGCCGACAACCCCGATCAAGTCGCGCAGTACGAAGCCGCGGACGAGGGAAAGCGCAAGAAATTGCTGGGCTTCTTTGTGGGGCAAGTGATGAAATTGTCTAAGGGACAGGCCAACCCAGGCCTCGTAAACCAGCTACTAAACCAGCGGCTAAACTAGCAACGTAATGAGTAAAGCAGGGTCAACATGAAGAAGGATAAAGAAAAGGTTATCGACGAGGTCTGGACCGATGACAGGGTCCGCAGCTTCCTCACGGTAAAGTCGTATGACGCGGTACAAGAGGACTTTCATATGTTGATGAAGTCTTACCAGAGCATGAGAGCGAGCGATTTCAAAAAATTTGTCAGTTATTTTTTAGAGCAAAATCGGGATGTAAACGCTCGCAACCCCGATCGTGAATCGGTTTTGGACATCGTTAAGCAACACCATAACTCAGGAGAGTTTGCCAAAATCTTGACTGCGGCTGGAGCTGAGTAATTCAACAAGCCTATAGCCATGGGTGGTACGGCAGAATCGGCCGGGCACATGGTTGCTCTTTGGAATTTTCGCCGTAGCTCCACTCGATAAGTTGGCGGCTGCGCAACTCAACCATTTTTTGCTCCGCAAAAAATTGGGATTCGTACAGTGCTCGCCGACATTCCCAACTTATCGAGCTGCGCTGGACACGGCCACTTAATCCCAAAGAGCAACCATGTGCCCGGCCGATTCCAGTTCAGCGATTTCGATACCTCAGTCAGTCAACTCGCCCTTTATTGAAGTGCAGCCTGTTCTCCATTTTTTTCTCCTCGCTCTTCCGCACCAACACATAGACAGCCCCCGTTGAACCGTGTTCGGGTCGAGCGGAGCAGAAGGCCTGAACATCGTCTATCTCGGGTAACCAGTGGTTAACGTAGCCCTTCAACACCGCGGTATTGCGCCCCTGCTGAGAGGCGTCGCCGCGGCCATGTATGATTATCAAGGACCGCAAACCAAGTTCCACAGCCTCATTGACGAAATCGAATACCTCTCGCCTCGCCGTGGCTACGGTTAGGCGGTGCAGATCCAGTCTCGCATCCCAAGAATATCTACCTTGCTTGAGTTTGCGGAAAACCCCGTTTTGCACTCCGGGACGCTTGAACTCCAAAATGGCGTAGGCATCCAGCGGTTCAATCCCTTCCTCTCGCAATGGGTTACGATCTCCATCGAACGCGTCGGTGGCAGCATCACGTCTGCGTTGCAATGTTTCAGCGGACTCCCGAGCGAAGGTTCGACGTATGCGACCAACGGGAGTATGGGGAACAATATCCGCACTCTCGCCCCCAAAGGGATCAAACTCTTCTACACTCACCACCAATCACTCCCTATCCCACACAATGCAATGGCGCCAGTAGAGATTTCTATCCCACCGGGTTACCGTGTGCCCGGCTATTATCATATCACCAGAATGGGGGACAACCGTAATGGCAAAGGGAAGTATTGGCAGCGGGGCCAACTATTTGCTCGAAGGATTTCGGCTGTTAAAACAACCTGAAATTCGTCTGTTTGTCGCCGTGCCACTGGCAATCAATATTCTCATATTCGGCATCATGATCTATCTGGGCCTGCAACAGTTGATCGCGTGGATGGATCAACTAATGGCGTCCCTACCGGAATGGCTGGCTTTCCTGAATTGGATACTGTGGCCGCTTAT
>JBLHKV010000282.1:0-4927 GCA_047618115.1 Halieaceae bacterium
TAAAGCCTTTGGTTTGCACTTTCGAGATTTGGAGGGGCTGGATGATGTGATAGAAGCTCTGATTCCAGACGACTGGCTACGTAACGAGTTCATGAAGAACTTGAGCGAAGAAGAAAAGGCGAAGATCGAGTCGCTGGGAGGGCTTGAAAAATTAATCGAAGAATTTAAAAAGAGGCTCGAAGAGCAGGAAAAACGCCATGAGGGCGGCAACAAATGGATTGGCACCGGCGGTACCTCACCCTTTGGGCAGGAAGGCTATCATCCAGAGGGGATTCGAGTTGGCCCCAATGGTAAGAATAAAAAGGCAGTTAAAGTCTGGGATCGACGCGATTTTAAAAACCTGGACGATAGCGTTGAATTGGGTACGCGAAATATCAAGGTTGCAATGCGAAGGCTGCGGAAGTTTGCCCGCACCGGGGCCGCAGATGAATTGGATCTGGATGATACTATCCGTTCTACCGCACGAAATGCCGGGTTCTTGGACATTAAGATGGTACCGGAGCGGCACAACGCTGTGAAGGTTCTGTTATTTCTCGACGTAGGTGGCTCCATGGACCCTCACGTTAAAGTCTGTGAGGAATTGTTTTCTGCAGCGCGCTCGGAGTTCAAGCACCTGGAGTATTTCTACTTCCATAACTTTGTTTATGAATCGCTCTGGAAAAACAACGTCAGGCGCCATAACGAGCGCTACGCTATGCTGGATTTAATGCATAAATACAGCCACGACTATAAAGTGATATTTGTCGGGGATGCGTCGATGTCTCCCTATGAAATTGTTCAACCAGGTGGCAGTGTAGAACATTGGAATGAGGAGTCCGGTGAAGCCTGGATGCGTCGCCTGACCGATGTTTACGACAAGGTGGCATGGATAAATCCAGTACCTGAAGCGGAGTGGGAGTACACCCAGTCGGTCAGTATGACCAGACAGTTACTCGAAGGAAAAATGTATCCTCTGACCCTTTCGGGCCTCGAGGATGCGATGAGCTATTTGTCGAAGTAGGCGAACCTCGCTCGGCAGCGTTTACGAAAACGCTATCAGAGCAGCGGTAACCGCCACGTTGAGGGATTCCACGCCGTTGTTCATGGGTATAACCAAGTATTCATCGCACTGTGCTGCGACGCCAGGCGATATCCCCTCGGTTTCATTGCCCAGAACGTAGACCACGCGAGAGGGGGCCTCGTAGTCGAATAGCGATGTGCTGGCGGCGCCATCCAGCGCACAGATTGTCGCGCCTTCATCTTTGAGTAATTTTAGAGCATCGCCTATATTTGGCGCGCGAACAATACTTGCGCGAAAGAGGGTTCCCGCACTGGCCTTAATTACCAGAGAGCCCAGGTTGGCGTTGCCTCTCTCTGCCAATAGCAGGCCGTCGATTCGCCCAGCGCACGCGCTACGAATAATCATTCCCAGATTCTGCGGATTCGTGATGCCATCCAGCGCCAAAATTCTGAACGGATCTTGCTTGCTACGTTCCGCGAGGAAACTATCCAGCGAGCGAAACTCGGGGCACTCCAAGTCCAGAGCTACGCCTTGGTCCTGTTTGCCGTTGCGGGAGATACGCGAAAGTTCCAGGCGAGTGTGATAAACCACATCTGCCCGACATGCCTCTGCCAGGGTTCTGAGTTCTCTGAGCGGCGCTGACTCTCGATTACTCTCTGCCAAGTGCAGTCGCTGCACATTGAGGCGGCTGTCTCTGAGAGCCTCCAGTACCGGCTTGCGGCCATAAATGGTCAGAGTCTTTTCGCGATCCAGTTGATTGGGTTTTGACCGGAAAGTCATGAATTTTGGGCCTGTATCTATATGTCTTCGTTGTCGAATCGGGCGGTGGCGATAACTTCTTCGGCAGCTTGTTTAAGACGATTAGCGATATCTTCAATGTCACTGCCACTTATGGAGTTGTTGATGATACCGGCGGCAAAGCATAAGGCTGGCATTTGCTTGTACGCAAATACAGGCACGGTAATAGTTGATACATCGTATTGCACTTTAGGTTCAATGCGGTCGAGATGGTAGTGTTCGTTGCATAATCCTGCTTGGTACTTGTGGGTCACTTCTTCCAGACTTTGCAAATTCCAGCTGTTATTAATTTCTTTAAGGTCTGTAAAAAGGTCGCTCTCGGCTTTGGTTTTCAGTGTGACCTCGTAACCTCGGGCACGGATACCAATGACGGACATGCGAAGTCTTTGGTCTAATTTTTCATAGTAGTTGCCAATAGACTCGTGGGCCCGGGTTAACCATGCCTCCAGTGATTTTGCCGGGGACCACGCGATAAATGCCGCTCCAATGGGCCCTGTATTGGGTAGGCGTAGTCCTAATTGAAAGTTGCCCACAGGCGCGGCAGCACCGTACAAAGCCAGCAGTACCAAATGCTTTGGGGTGCGGCCTGTGACCCCAAAGCCCATTTCGGACTCATTACCAAGGGCCTCCAAAGCGGGTCTAGCGTACTCCAGGACGGGAAATTCGACGAATGCTGCGTTACCTGCCGCCATGATCGAAGGTCCGAGGCGATAGGCTTTAGTGCGGGGGTGTTGTACCAAAAAGCCATAGTTGGCCATGGTGGTGAGTATGGCGTGACAGGTGGCCTTGTTGAGATTTAGACGACGAGTCATTTCAGTCAGTCCAAAGGCCTGCCCGGGGTTTGCCATGAGCAAATCAAGAATGGCCAATGCTCTGGCGGTTGGTTGTGAAAAGAGCGCCAAGCCACAAATCTCCGGTATAATTTATTGAACTTCTATCCTTACGCCATATTACGAATCTGTGGGAAGAAAGCAATATTTTAGCCAGCTATCGACCAAGGCTTGTTAGAGTAACAACTGATCCAGTATTCTACGCCTTTCTAGAATCTTCAGGGGCCCCCAATGAAATACACGACCTTACCCAGAGGCCTATGGCTTCTCCCCATCACTATGCTGGCGGCTTCAGCCAGCGCAGCAGATGGTGGCCTGAATGAGGCCAATACTGCGTGGATTTTAACGTCCACGGCGCTTGTACTGTTCATGACGTTACCTGGGCTGGCGTTATTTTATGGCGGCCTGGTGCGTTCAAAAAATGTACTCACTGTGCTTATGCAGTGCTTTTCCATAACCTGCATCGCCTCGATATTGTGGTATGCGGTTGGCTATAGTATTGCTTTCGGGCAGGGGAACGCATTTTGGGGCGGTCTCGATAAGGCCTTTTTGGTTGGCGTCGGAAAAGATGCCCTCTCCGGAGATATTCCGGAGACTGTTTTTCTGATGTTTCAAATGACGTTCGCCGTTATTACGCCTGCTCTCATCATTGGTGGATTTGCCGAGCGAACACGATTCTCGGCGGTTGTCCTGTTCAGCGCAATCTGGTTACTTGTGGTCTACAGCCCTATCACGCACTGGGTCTGGGGTGGCGGGTGGCTTGCTGAAATGGGTTTGCTCGATTTTGCCGGGGGTACAGTTGTACACATTACAGCTGGTGTGGCTGCCCTGGTGTGCGCGCTCGTGATTGGTAATCGTAAAGGTTTTGGTGTTACAGCCATGCCACCGCACAACATGACCATGAGTGTCATGGGCGCTGGTATGCTCTGGGTTGGTTGGTTTGGATTCAACGCGGGAAGCGCGCTGGCCGCCAACGGTGATGCGGGAATGGCAATGCTGGTCACACATATGTCGGCCTCGGCTGGCGCAATCACCTGGCTTACCATCGAGTGGATCAAATATGGCAAGCCCAGTGTTTTGGGGGCGATCACCGGCATGGTTGCTGGTTTGGGAACCATCACGCCAGCATCGGGGTTTGTTGGACCTGCAGCCGCATTGGTAATTGGCGTTTGCGCTGGTTGTGTCTGTTTCTTCGCGACGCTAACCCTTAAGCAGAAATTCAAAATTGACGATTCACTCGATGTTTTTCCGGTCCATGGTGTCGGTGGAATACTGGGTACATTTTTGGCGGGCATATTTGCCAGCACTCAACTGGGTATTTTCAGTGGGAACGGCTTGTCCGCAGCGGCGTCGGGCTCGATGGGTAATCAGGTTTTGATCCAGCTTTGTGGGATCACTGCGGTGCTGCTCTACACAGTCGTGTGTACCTATGTCATTCTAAAATTTGTCGATAGACTGGTTGGGCTCCGTGTCTCGGAAGAGGAGGAGACCGAGGGGTTGGACGTTGTCTTGCACAATGAAAGCGGCTATGACCTGTGATGATGTGACCGGCTTGAGCCTGTCTCTTACGCTCTACGGAACGTCTGGCTGCCATCTTTGCGATGAGGCCTTGGCGCTGATATTGCCAGTGCTCAAGGAGGGAGTATTAGCGCTCGAGGAAGTGGATATTGCAGAGCAGGAAGAACTGTTCCTGCTCTATGGGTTGAGCATTCCAGTGCTGAGGAGGGACGATAACCAGAGTGAGCTGAACTGGCCATTTGACTATAACAAGCTACTGAACTTTCTGGCGAAGTGACTGGCGTTCGTATTAAAAGTTACTTCTTCACTTCGCCAACACGCACTGCCAGAACATCACAGCACGCCCCGTGGAGTACGCCGTTTGCGGTTGATCCCATTAGTAGTGCCAAGCCGTAGCGTCCGTGACTCCCAACAACGATGAGCTCGGTGCCCAGTGCGTCTGCCAAGCTGTGTATTTCAACCTCCGGTCGCCCTAAAACTATGTGCTGATGACTAGCCGGAACGCCGTGACCCGCTGCAAAAATCTCTAGTTGCTCCTTTGCCTGTTTATGAATTTCTTCCTGAATGCCAGAGAAGTCCATTGGAATGTCGCCGCCGTAGGCAAAGCTCAAAGGTTCGATTACGTGGATCAGGTGAAGGTCCATATCATCTGCCGTCGCCAGGGAGACGCCGCGTTCAGCCACTTGAGCAGATTCTTCCGTCAGGTCGATGGCAACAAGAATAGATCGGTACTGTGACATGTCTTTTCTCCCAGAATACGTGCACAATTATAGCCGTATAA
>JBLHKV010000283.1:0-4925 GCA_047618115.1 Halieaceae bacterium
CGAACGAGGCTTAGTACTAAGCACCTCGGGGATTTCAATGGCACGAGGCGACATAATCACACTGGATGGATCGACCGGCGAGGTTATGTTGGGAGATATTCCGAAAACTGAGGCTTCATCCAGTGATGACTTTCAGACGTTGCTGTCCTGGGCGGACAAATACCGCAAGCTCAAGGTCAGAGCCAACGCAGAAACGCCCGAAGACGCGGCCAAAGCACTGGAATTGGGCGCAGAAGGTATTGGGCTGTGCCGTACTGAGCACATGTTCTTCGAAGAGCATCGCATGGACCTGATGCGGGAAATGATTCTATCCCAGAGCCGTGAAGAGCGGCAAAGCTCTCTGGACAAACTGTTTGAATTCCAAAAAGCTGATATGAAGGCGCTGTTCACGGTGATGGACGGCCTACCCGTTACTGTGCGTTTGTTAGATCCGCCACTGCACGAATTTTTACCCCATGGCGAGGCAGATACGCTAGCGCTTGCCAATCGGATTGGCAAACCTGCCAAGGAGATTGCGGCTATTACCCAAAGCTTGCACGAGGTGAATCCGATGCTTGGGTTTCGTGGCTGTCGCCTGTCTATCGTCTACCCGGAAATTACCGAAATGCAGGTCAGGGCAATTATCAGCGCCGCGGTGGAACTACATCAAGAAGGCCTGACACCGAGACCCGAGATAATGGTTCCTCTGGTGGTAAACGTGCGAGAGATCCGCATGATCACCGAGGTTATCGACCGGTGTATTCGAGAGGTCTTTATGGAAAAAGGCGCTTCTATCCCCTATCTGGTCGGCACGATGATGGAAACGCCGCGCGCAACGCTTGGCGCCGATAGAATAGCTCCCGCCGTTGAGTTTATGAGCTTTGGAACTAACGACCTTACCCAGATGACCTACGGCTTTTCCAGGGATGACGTGAGTAAGTTTCTACCGACTTATTTGAACAAGAAGCTGATCGAGCACGATCCGTTTGTGTCCCTGGATAAACGCGGTGTCGGTCGCCTTATGGAGATCGCGGTACGCGAAAGCCGACGAGTTAAGAAAGGCATAAAATATGGAATCTGTGGCGAGCATGGCGGTGATCCGCGCTCCATCCAATTTTGCCACGATCTGGGGTTGGACTATGTATCCTGTAGCCCCTTTCGGGTACCTGTGGCACGAATAGCCGCAGCACAGGCCAACGTGGGCTTCGACTCAGAACATTGAGTCGCATCGACGCACTACCAGCCTTTAGCAATGAATAGATAAAGCAGTAGAGGAACCAATGACGCCTGAAGAGTTTAGAGTAGCCGGACACGAGTTGATCGATTGGATCTCCGACTACCGTGGCGACATTTCCGAATTGCCTGTGCGAGCGCAGATTCAACCGGGTGAGGTACGCAACAGCTTGCCCCAAGAAGCGCCCCAGAGTAAGGAGGCCTTCGCCGCCATTCTGGCCGATCTCAATCGCGTTGTAGTCCCCGGTATAACGCAGGTTCAGCACCCCATGCACTACGGTTGGTTCCCCTCAAACGCCTCCCTCGCTTCGGTGCTGGGCGATATAGCCAGCTCTGGCCTGGGCACTCTCGGTATTTCCTGGGAGAGTTGCCCGGCCCTCACCGAAGTGGAAGAGGTTGTTTGCGAATGGCTGCGACAGTTGACCGGGCTGAGTAACGAGTGGTCTGGTACTATCCACGACACAGCCTCCACTGCTTGTCTCACAGCGATGATTCTGGCCCGTGAACGCGCCGGTGATTTATGCAAGAACGGCGGAGGTCTGCAAGGTCTGGATGCCCCGCTGGTGGTTTACAGCACGGGCCAGGCCCACTCCTCGATCGCCAAGTCCGTGCAATTAGCAGGTTTTGGCATGGACAATTTACGCTTCATCGATGAAGACCCCTATACACGAGCGATGTTACCCACCGCGCTGGCGACTGCCATCGAGGAAGATTTGGCAGCGGGCAAGGTGCCCGCGGGAATCGTTTGCTCCGTTGGGGCCACAGGTACAACGGCAATGGACCCAGTCGATGCGATTGCCGAGATAGCAAACAGATACGATGTCTGGCTACACGTTGACGCTGCGATGGCAGGCTCAGCGATGCTGCTGCCCGAGTGCCGGCATCTTTGGGAGGGTATTGAACGAGCCGATTCGCTGGCATGGAATCCGCACAAGTGGATGGGCACGATACTCGATACCGCTCTGTTCTATGTTCGGGACGTGGCGCACCTGCAGCAAGTGATGTCCACCAACCCTGCTTATTTACGTTCGGATGCAGACGGCGAAGTCACGCAATATCGCGATTGGGGTATTCCACTGGGACGGCGTTTTAGAGCACTTAAGCTGTGGTTTCACTTGAGGCTAGACGGCGTTGAGGCCATCCAGACCAGGCTGAGGCGCGACCTTGATAATGCCCAATGGTTTGCAGCCCGCGTGGCAGAGAGCGACGACTGGGAGCTTCTGGCGCCGGTCTTGTTACAAACGGTGTGTGTTCGTCATGTGCCAAACAATGCGGAAGGTCAGCCTCTGGAAGGTGATGCTCTGGATGCACACACGCTGGACTGGGTGGGGCGCATCAATGCTTCAGGCGCAGCCTTTATGTCCCCCTCCCAACTGGACGGTCGTTGGATGGTCCGGGTATCCATTGGCGTTGAGGATACGACAGCCGAACATGTCGAAAAGTTATGGTCCTTGATTCAGGAGACGGTGTGAGGATCAAACCGGCACTCCGATATCCTGGAGTGCCTTATCTACAGCCGCCCCAAGTTTCTCGACAAGTTCATCTACGTTGCTTTCGCTAAAAATATAAGCTGGTGCCAGTAGAATATGGTTGCCCCGCTTACCGTCAATCGTGCCACCACCGGGATAACACATCATTCCGAGTGACATGGCTCTGCTCTTGATAACCTCGTGTATGGCGTTAGCGGGGTCCAGGGGTTCTTTTGTTACGCGGTCGGCCACTATCTCAACTCCCCGGAACATGCCACGACCCCGAATATCACCGATGTTGGGATGCTGGTCGAATCTCTCGTGGAGCGCATTATCCAGATACGAACCCACCCGGTTAACGTTATCCAATAAACGTTCCTCCTCGATGACATTGAGCACGGCGAGCGCGGTCGCGCAGGCGGTAGAGTGTCCCATGTAGGTGTGGCCATGCTGGAAAAAGCCCGTGCCGCCCCTTATCGCCGAGTAGATCTCAGCGCTGCACATCATTGCTCCTATGGGCTGATAGCCGGCACCCAGGCCTTTGGCGAGCGTAACGATGTCTGGCCTGACGTCATCTTGTTCGCAGGCGAACAAAGAACCGGTGCGCCCCATTCCGCACATGACTTCATCGAGTATCAATAAAATACCGTGCCGGTCACAAATCTCTCGAATGCGTTTAAAATATCCAGGCACTGCGGGGACTGCACCAGCAGTAGCGCCAACAACAGGTTCGGCAATAAAGGCGATAACATTCTCTGCACCGATTTGCTCCAGCCTCTCCTCCAGTTCGTTGGCTATGCGTAAGCCGTATTCCAGCTCTGTTTCTTCGGGAGATTTATCGCGGTAGGCATAGCAGGGACTAATATGCTGAGATTCGACCAGAATGGGGTCGAAGGGTTGCCGCCTCCAAAAATTGCCGCCAACAGCCAGCGCACCCAGCGTATTGCCATGATAGCTCTGGCGGCGGGCTATGAATTTACTGCGCTGCGGCTCGCCCTTTTCCAAAAAGTACTGCCTGGATATCTTCAGGGCAGACTCGACCGCCTCTGATCCTCCCGAGACAAAATACACGTGTTCCAACCCTTCGGGAGCCTTTGACACAAGTAAGTCTGCCAGCTGTTCGGCAGGCTCTGAGGTAAAAAAGCTGGTGTGGGCGAAGGCGATGTCGTCCACTTGAGACTTCAGTGCCTCGATGACACGAGGGTGAGAATGCCCCAGGCAAGATACCGCGGCACCACCGCAGCCATCCAGATAGGATTTCCCATCGCGATCAAAGATGTGAACGCCCTCTCCTCGCATCGCGATAGGGAGTTCCGCGCCGATTTTGCGGTGCAGTATTTTGGTTTTGGTATTCATTATTCTGAGACTCTGGTTAGTTTCCAGTGAAAATGTTGGTTCCTGGAGTGCTGTAGCCTATCATTAAGCATTGAACAAAATTGAAATTAAACTATGACCTCGACCAACTCGGCTATCCACGTCCCTCAAATGTTTAAACGCGGTGCTCTTAAGCCGGATGACGAACGGTATCTGGACAGCGGCGCACACCTACTCCGCCGAATTCCAGAATGGTTGGGACTAGACAATCTGGCCGAATCGGAAATACTTGATGTCGGCTGCGGAACCAAATTCACTGAGGCTATCTTTCGGGACGACATTGCCATTCGCCGATACGTCGGAGTCGACGTGTATCGCCCTATGATTGAGCACCTTACCGCCGAGGTAAAAGACCCCCGTTTTGCCTATTTTCATATGGATACGCACAACGAGATGTATAACCCGAATGGAGAGCCACTGAACGCTGCGACTCCCCTGCCATGTCCCGACCAATATTTCGACATTATTTGCCTGTTTTCCGTATTTACCCACCTCGCACCCCACGATTTCACTGCGATGATGCGGGTCCTCCGTCCCTATGCCAAACCCGATGCACGCCTGGTATTCAGCCTCTATCTGGATGAATTGACGCCGGGCGGTTTTGGCCTGATAGATACAACATACGCAAGCCAGGGAGTTACGGAGTGGACGCCGAGCACTACAACCTTTCGGGACGCCTATCCCGGCAAACCATTGCAGTGGGCGCTGTACGCACGCGAATATGCCATTGAGCTGGCGGAGAATACCGGCTGGGAAATCGAAAGTATCAACGATCCAGAACAGCATGTTCAGCACTTTTTTGTTTGCCGACCGGGGTCGTTGCCGAAAACGTGAATACTGATACACTTACTTGGTAATATTTGAAAAGGA
>JBLHKV010000284.1:0-4863 GCA_047618115.1 Halieaceae bacterium
CAGGATGCCACGGGAGGCCCGCTCTGTCCAGTATCAAATGAACGGACGTTCATTCAATATTTGCGATAGCAATGGAATTACGGTATGTTCAAACTCGTATTGACACAAATAGCCACAGGGATTATCGACCCTTGAACACCGTAGCTGTCGCCGTTAAAAGTAGCCGCCGGGCATTGCCCAAAGAGGTTCGGCGCGACCAACTGATACGCGCCACCATAGAGAGCATTGCTCAAAACGGGCTTGCGGGTACAACCATGGCCAGCATCACCCGCCAGGCTGGTCTCAGTATGGGCATTGCCAACCTGCATTTTGAGAGCAAAGAAAAACTACTGACCGCTACGCTGGAACGGGTAGCCAGCGAATACAATAACGGACAGAACGATATCCTCAACAGTCCCCAGCACAAAACCGTTGCGGAGAAACTCCAGGCGCTACTAGACTTTCATTTCAGTATCCCCGTCACGAAAAAAAGCAAACTGGCCGTTTGGTTCGCATTTTGGGGCGAGGCGAGATCGCGGCCAACTTATCAACGTATCTGCTCGGGCTCCGACATTCGCGCAGAAAAAGCCATACAATCTCTATTTGAAGAAGCCCTTTCCGAAGGGCAATACTCATATGCCGATGCGGACCTTCTCACTCGCGGCTACACAGCCCTCATAGATGGCTTGTGGTTGGATCTACTGATTACACCGCGAAGAATGAGCCGCCTCATGGCCAAACGAATAGCAGTCCACTATCTGTCTTGCGCCTTTCCACAACACCTTTCAGGCGATACAGCACAATGAACAACTCGCTGCATCGAAATCACTTTTAGACCCACTACAACGCTATAAAAGGAAGTCGATATGGCACGGAATCCACGCTATGACATACTCTTTGAGCCGGTCCAGATTGGACCGGTAACCGCACCGAATCGATTTTATCAAGTCCCCCATGCAAGTGGGATGACAGAGGCCAATCCGCGCGTAAGGGCCGCGTTTCGAGAAACCAAAGCCGAGGGCGGCTGGGGAGTTGTCTCCACTGGGGCAGTTTCAACCCATCCTTCGTCAGACGATAGCCCCCTCCCTTTCGCCAGACTCTGGGACGATAACGATATACGCTCCCACGCAATGAGCTGCGATGCCATTCATCGACACGGCTCGCTTGCGGCAGTAGAGTTGTGGCACGGTGGCGCGGCCGCAATGAATCGCAGCTCACGACTGGCTCCCTACTCGCCCTCGGGTATCCCCTGGGCACCAACCCACGTCGGTTTTATGGGAAACCTGCGACCCCGCATAATGTCTACCAAGGATATTCGGGACGTTATCGGCTGGCAGGTCGACGCAGCCAAACGCGCGCGCAGCGCTGGTTTTGATATCGTCTACATCTATGCGGGTATGGGTTATCTGGGCTACCAATTTTTATTGGAAGAATACAACCACCGCAGCGATGCCTACGGCGGCTCCGTGGAAAACAGAGTCCGATTCGTACGTGAACTAATAGAGGCCACCAAAGATGCTGTGGGCAACGATTGTGGCATTGCGCTACGTATTAGCCTCGAAGAGCTCCGAGCCAAGACCAGCGAACACTATGAGTCTGAGGCGCACGAGGTGGTTAGCCTACTTTCCGATCTGCCGGATTTGTGGGATGTCAAAATGGATTCCAGCCCCACCGATTGCGGCGCATCGCGCTTCCGCGCAGAGGGCGCGCACGAACCGATAATAGATTTCGTTAAAACGGTTACCGACAAACCTGTGGTGGGCGTGGGACGTTTCACCTCTCCAGATACCATGGTCTCCCAAATCAAACGTGGGGTACTTGACCTTATTGGTGGAGCCAGGCCTTCCATCGCCGATCCGTTCTTGCCGAGAAAGATCAACGAGGGCCGCGAAGACGAAATCCGCGAGTGCATAGGATGTAATATCTGTATCTCCAGCTGGCACGATGGTGTACCTGTACGCTGCACGCAAAATGCGACAGCAGGAGAGGAGTGGCGTAGACACTGGCACCCAGAGCAGTTTGCAAAACCGGAAAGCGCAGATAAGATTCTGATCGTCGGCGGCGGGCCAGCCGGATTAGAGGCTGGACTAATCGCAGCGCGCCGCGGTTATCAGGTCACTATTGCCGAAAAGACCGGAGCAATGGGCGGCCGACTGATATTTGAAACCGCGCTTCCCGGACTCAGCACCTGGGGCCGCGTGCTCGATTATCGTCTTCACGCCCTACGCCAAATGGCTAACGTTGATCTCTACCTGGACAGCGAACTCGGAGTCGACGATATTCTCGGTCTGGAGCATCAACGCGTGGCTATTGCGACTGGATCGCACTGGACCAAGGCATTGTATTCCTCACTGGAAATACCCGTGGGAGAGCTAGACCGAGCCTCTGTATACACCCCAGACGACATTGCCGCTGGTGTAGTCCCCGAGGGGCCCGTTCTCGTCTACGACTTCGACAATTACTACATCGGCGGAGTGTTGGCAGAACAACTAGCCGGACAGGGTTTAAAGGTGACGTACGCGACCCCCGCGGGTCATGCATCGGCGTGGACATTAATGACGAACGAACAACCGTTTATTCACCAGGCACTGGACAAGTGCGGAGTTGAAGTTTTCACGCAGGCTTTACTCGCCGATTTCGATGGAGGGGACGTTACGCTGAAGAATATATTCACCTCCAGGGAGAGTAGACACCCTGCTAAATCCGTTGTTTTGGTAGGCATGCGGTTACCCAATGACACGTTATTTCAGGCATTGATGGCCCGCGAGGACGAGGTACGCGAAGCCGGGATAAAATCGGTAGAGCCTATCGGAGACGCACTCGCTGCCGGCGCATTGGTACACGCCGTGCACTCGGGTCATAGCTTCGCCCGACAACTTGACCGGCCAGAGGGCGAGTTATATTTGCGCGATATTCCGGTAGCCGAATTCGCGCCCAGCGACGTGATACAACAATTTACCGAGTGAGAAATTCGGCGGGATCACGCTGAGCCCCGCCATCACGTTGGTAAGTGCGGCGATATGCGGTCTGTAACATAGCGTCGGATATCGAGGTTCCAATCCTCCATCGGTGAGAACATACCCACGTGGTGAACCCGCGCCGACATTCCCTGCTGTACTCGCTCACAAATACTCCAGTCTTGTCGATTGACGAGGTGCCAGAAATCTATGGCGTCCGCTGGGGCGAAATCTTCACGCTCAATCTCATGCTGCTCAAAAAGGAAGTGGCAGTCAATATCAGTATGGCCGGCATCGCGCGCGCGCAGCACAAATACCACGACGTGATCACTGGACAGACATATGAATACATGGGGGTATAACAAATCCCCCTTGTGACGCACTTGTTCGTCTTCAGTCAATCCTGGAAACATCCGCCTTGTGGTCGTACCCGATTGGGTAAAGGTGTGAGCGCCCTCGCGATGAGGAACCCCGCGCTCCCAATCCAGATCCGCGCCGCCACCATCCTTGAATACCGGCACCAACTTGCACAACTCAGGATGAACCGGTCCGCAGTGGTAACACTCATTATAATTTTCACAGAGCACTTTCCAATTGGCCTTTACCTGGTATTGGATAGTCTTTACCACTCGCAAGTCCTCGAGAGGATAACGCTCACAGGTTTTTGCGACGCTGGCGATGGCATCGGCAAAGGGTGGCGCCTCAGCTGGAGATAAATTGAGAAAGATAAACCCACCCCAACTTTCGCAGCCAACGGGATGCAGACTGACTTCTTCAACATCGAACCCCATATCGGCGCGCATATGCGGGGCTCTCTGGAGTTGTCCGTCCAGATCGTAAGTCCAGGCGTGGTATGGGCACATTATTTTCTTACCGCCAATGACACCGCCTTTCAGTGGCAGCCGGTCATTGGAATCTTCCTGCTCTCCTGCGGGACACAGTCGAGCTCCACGATGCCGGCATACGTTATAAAATGAGCGTAGCTCGCCGCTTTGGTTCCGCAGCAACAAAATACTCTCGCCGTAGAGCTCCAATACTTTGTGATCGCCCGCCAGTGGAATATCTTCCTGCCGACCTACACAAATCCATTCCTTGAAAAATATGTGATCGCGTTCCAATTCGAAAATATTCGGTTTCAAATACCAATCGCTGGGTAGCGTCGCCTCCATTCCTTTCTCCATCACACAGACCTCAGTTACTTATCCGACAGCTCCTTGACCAATTCGTACCAGTGGTCCAGCTCCCCGTAGAATGACTCCACTGGATTACTTTCATCCTTGCCGTGTGCTCTATCATCATCTGGATCATAGACATATCCAGCAACCGCAAAAGTTGGAATGCCCGCTGCACGGGTGAAGACGCCGTCGGTAGCACCGGGTTCCATAGTTGGAATTATCGGGATATCACCCAGTCGTCTCCTGACCACCTTGGTCACAGCCGCCATGACCACCGGGTTTAACTCGGATGCTGGGCTAGACTCCGGATTATCGAGTACTTTGACCTCTAACTTGGGGTTATCTATCAGGTCCGTCAAGACCTCCTCGACCTCGGCAAACGATACGCCTGGAAACACCCGGCAATTGACCACCACCTTTGCGCTTCTCGGCTGCGCATTATTAGCGTGACCACCGCTAAGCACGGTTGGAATACACGTCGTTCTGGTGCGTCCAACCAGACTCGGTTGCGCAAAAAGCACATCGGCAGCCTTCTTGTTAGCAGGATTATCCGCAAAGCTCAGCATTGCAGCAGCGACATCACCCTCGTACAATTCCGCATTCTGTCGCATATAGGACCGCGTTACCTCGCTATGGCGTACCGGAAAGCGAAATGATTGTAGTTTTTTGATCGCGTCTGCCAGGTCGTAGATAGCATTGTCGATTCGTGGCCGCGAGCTGTGACCACCAACATTTCGAGTGGTCAATTCGAA
>JBLHKV010000285.1:0-4845 GCA_047618115.1 Halieaceae bacterium
TCCGACTCGCCAGTTGGTCAGGCGGCATGGATCGTTGAAAAGTTCTGGTCGTGGATGGATTGCGGTGAAACAGATGGTCATCCAGAAAATATTCTGACCCGGGATGAACTGCTGGACAACATCTCGACGTACTGGTTCAGCAATGCCGGGGCGTCCTCTGCTCGCCTGTACTGGGAGAGCCTAAACGATGTTAACCTGGCACCTATTACCATCCCCGTCGGTTGCAGTATTTTTCCTAAAGAAATTTTGTTTTGCTCACGGCGCTGGGCTGAACAGCGCTTCAGCCAGCTAATTCACTGGAAGGAGTTCGATAGCGGCGGTCATTTTGCCGCCCTCGAAAAGCCAGACTGTTTAATTGAAGAGATTAGAAATTGCTTTAAGACTTTAAGATAACTATCTGAAAAATAATTATTTTGGCAGAACTTACTGATCTTCAACTCAGCCTGATTGCACTGATATTTGTCTGGAGTGGCTTCGTCCGCTCCGGCTTGGGTTTTGGCGGTGCGGTCCTTTCCCTGCCTATCCTCCTTTTGATTGACGATAGGCCGTTGCTGTTTCTCCCGATTATAGGAATTCAACTACTTTTTTTTAGCGGCCTGACGGTGGCACTAAGCTATCGTAAAAGCAACCTGCGCCAGCAACATCAATACGAGGGCGGCGTGGATTGGCGCTACCTCCGATTCGCCATGGGCGTGATGATCGTTCCAAAGATGATTGGGGTGATGGGTTTGATTGTACTACCAGCCCACATCATGACGGGCATCATTTTTACCATAGTCTCTGTCTATGCCGTTTCCTACTTACTCAATAAGCCGTTTCGGAGCCAGACTCCGGCCCTGGATGTGCTCTTTCTAGCCTTGGGCGGCTATGTCAGCGGTACATCCCTGATCGGAGCACCGCTGATCGTTGCAGTAGTTGCGACACACGTTGCCGCGCCCCAACTGAGAAACACGCTGTTCGTTCTGTGGTTTATCATGACAGTCATAAAGCTGTCTGCATTGCTCGTAGTGGGAATTGATATGCAACTCTTGCATCAGCTGTGGTTGCTGCCCTGCGCAGCTGTAGGCCACGTTCTGGGCCTTAGATTCCATGAGTTAACGCTGTCGTCGGACTCCACACTTTTTTATCGAATTTTGGGTGGTGTACTCCTAGTCGTGAGCTTTGTTGGTTTGTGGCAAGCGATAAACTACTGATACATCGATCAACACGCTAGGACACCGGCGAAACCACCACTAGTCGCACTATTCATACTGCGGCTATTCTATCTGGCGGCGCTGCCAGTGGGCCATGCACTACAATGGACCCTCACCACAAAAAGCCAATCAGGCAAGAATTATGGACACCAAGATCAAGCTGAGTAGTAATCCAGACTTCAATCCCTTCGCATCCGAGGAAGTCCCACCGGCGCACAGTGAGGAGTGGACAGCAAAACGTCGAATTGCAAAAGCTCTCCGAGAGCTCAGCTCTCAGTTGATAACCAGCGCCGAAGACAGCCCCGAACTTATAGCATTTGCCGAGAGTGTAGAAGCTGTAATCGAAGCTCGACCCGACTTCCCCCGATTGGAGGGAATTCTAGCTTTCGCCGAAACGGGGAAATTTGGTGGGTGGGGTGAACTGAGCCACGAAATCAACGCGCTAGGCGGTCAAGCCAACCCCCTCTCACCTGAGTTTTCGATCTGGTTTGTAGATGGGCGCGCGTTCGGTAAAACTCGGTTTGGGTGGCTCTATGAAGGCCCCCCGGGACACGTGCACGGTGGTTATGTCGCGGCAATTTTCGACCAATTTATGGGAATGGCACAAATAATTGGCGGTAATCCAGGCCGAACCGGACACTTGAACACACGCTACCACAGCCCCACCCCTCTGAATGTCGACCTGAGGCTTTACGGCGACATTATTAAGCAGGAAGGTAGAAAAACCGTAATTACGGCTACTCTGTATGCGGGTGAAACGCTAACGGCAAGTTCTGAGGCTCTGTTTATTACACCAAGGGATGGTCACATACTTCCGATGTCAGGAGGAGGACACTAAATATCCTGGCTGTCAAATTCACCAAGATTGGCCAAAAAGTGGTTCAATGAATATTTAACAGATTCTTTATCCTTTGCCTCGGTGATCATCCGAACACTATCCGATATTGCCAACCACCAGCGCATATGGGCTGCGCTGAGTTGGGCCGCCACTGGAATCAAGTCGTGAATAGTCGCGAGATTTCTGCTGGCAACGGATTTAATAGTGCTCATTGCGTCCAAATCCAGCTCTTGATCAGCAAGCTTCTGCCGAAGTTGTTGAACGATAGCTGGATCCTGTTCGAGTGCCAACGAGTCAGCTGGCTCGGCCGCTTCACTCAGTAATCCGATGTCCAAATAACTCAACAATTCCCTGAGCGCCCCACGTAAAGACTGCCACAATTCTTCTCGGCGTTCCCTGTCCTGACGCCTTTGAATGAGTGAGAACAAACCGATCAGGAAAAAACCTTCCAGGCAAAAGCCAATCAGTTCTGGAACCAGATTGTCATGAATAGGCCCCCTATTGCCAGGGTCCAAAAACAGCGCCAGAAACCAGCTGCCAGCTATCCCAAACACCAATAGTGGGGCCAGCAGCAGCACTCGATTCACAATAGCTGTTTGGCGCCTGGAGATCATTCTAAACTGTTTCCGCTATCATCACCGGGGTCAGCCAGTGCCCGCACCACGCTGGCTATTTTTTCTGCCTCCTTTCGAGTTAGATCGAGAGGGATATTCTGCAGATAGACAACGTGTTGCTCTCGAATCGGAACAGAAAATATATCGAAGGGGCTCTTCGGGGGATCAAGCGCCAGTTCCTCCCTCGCCCTGGATTCACCCGGATCATCGCGTAGAGCAACCGCCCTGGCGGACTTTAACTCGCTTTCCTGTGGGATAAACGTATGCGGATCTGATCGCCAGCTAATAAAGTCTGTCAGTCCATCCCTTAACCGCGAGCTGTACAAATTGAGGGTTTCGGGGCGAACCGCCGACCCTTGTAATTTATGGAACCTTGCCGCTAAATCCTCAACGTCCAATAGCCTTAAATCAGCCCGCTCATGTGGCTTCAGTTGAGTGATCAGCTGCTCTGCTGCTTGCTTACGAGCTCGCGCTACCTGTGGACGCAGGATACCTGTGACAACTGAGTGCTTTATAAAGGCGAGGAATGCCTCCTCCGAATAATCCTTTTCAGCCATACGGCAACCCCTTAGTTCCGCACAGCTAGCACGTCGGTACTGAGTCGGAGCAGTATTTCCTCCGTCGTATTACCCAGTACCGCGGCAGACAGCCACGTTCTCATTGCAGCTCCAACAACGACCAGATTCGCTTGTAATCGAGCGCTTTCACTACAGATCACCCCATCGATTGGGCCTTTTTTCACGTGAATCCGACTTTTTGGAATATTGTGAAGTCGACTGACGCGATCAATCATTGGGGCCAACGCCGCCCGGCGCTCTCGGATGTAGGTGTTCTGATCAACGAGATCGAGCTCAGTCAGGACAGGATTCAGGCGCAACACGTGAACAATATGTAAGTCACATTGCTTTGCAGCGGCATATGACTTTGCCTCCTCCACGACGAGATAGTTCAGCTTCACCTTTGCTTTGGCTACGGTTGCCAAATCAACTGCCGCGACTACTGTCCCACCCTTTTTCCAGCGCTTGGGCGTCACAATCATGACTCCGCTCGGGCACTCTCTGAGCAGATGCCAATCCGTTGAGGTATAGAGCAAACTGCCGGACGTATGACCCGTTTTGATGACGGTGGTGTAGTCCAGATTGCGACAACGTTTAATCACTGATTTGTAAATATTTTTTTGCCATTCGATGCTTACTTTTCCAGCATTGGCCGAGTGTCGAGACTTTTTAATCGCACTATCGATGGCGGCCCGTTGAGAATCGATAAGGCGCTGCCTCAGCTCCGCGGGAGCCCCAGAGGCGTCTGCAAGGTCTTTTGCGCTACCATAGCAATAGCCGGCAATATCCGCCTGCGCATCCATTTGGCTTGCCAGGTTAAGACCTCGTGTGATCGCACTCTGTTTGTCACCGAGTGGGTCAGCTACAATTAGAAATTTAGGCATTGCGACTCTCTGTAATGTAAGTTTCGACTACTGTAATTCTTACAGGTTGTGAGCCGAATACAAGGGAAAATATTTTCAACTTACTGCTCACTACTGGGAAGTAGACTACGTAAAACTGACTCTACCTCCGTCTCGGTAAAGAACACAGGGGATGGATACGCATCGCCCTCCTCTACCGCTCGTTGAATCAGTTCGGGGAAATCTGCCACTCGCAAATCAACTGCCACATCGGGCATTCCTATATTCGCTCGCAATCGAACGATACCCTGGATAAATTCCGATGCCAGTTCAGCATCACTGTCATCTGGCTTGCCCATCTTACAATTTCTGGCCAACTGCGCAAGCAGCTGGTCTGCGCTGGGCCGGGAAAGTTGTAATACATGCGGAAGAACCAGCGAATTTGCCACGCCGTGGGGAACTCCATATTTGGCCCCCAATTGGTGCGCTATCGCATGCACATTGCCAACATTCACTTGATTGATGGCAATGCCGGCATAGTATGCCGCAATAGCCAACGCATCTCGTGCGGCCAGATTGGCGCCATTATCGCACGCACTTTGAAGGTGTTCATAAATAAGCTTCACAGCATCGCCACTCATCTGCTGTGTATTGCCACGGTCCCAACGTGAAATATAGGCCTCTATACCATGAGTCAGAGCATCCATACCCGTTGCCGCGGTGATGCCACGTGGCATGCCCTGGAGAAGATTCGAATCCAGCGCGATCGCTGCGGGCTGGAGTCCAGGGTCTGCTATAACA
>JBLHKV010000286.1:0-4762 GCA_047618115.1 Halieaceae bacterium
CGCGAGGTCTCCGCAGAGCCGGGCGGACTTCCAGCCGTCTTTCTACTAAAAAGCCTGATTTTTCTGATGGCGGCGAATCTGGGCGCACAGGCTCTGGCCGAGTTACTGCGCAATGCGACTGCCCTGGTTTCTGACCAGGGATATCCGGAGTAGGCCTCGTCGTGGATATCAGCTATGTACCCCTGCTCTTGTTTCTGGCCATTTGCCTGGTCTTAATGCTTGGCTACCCGGTCGCATTCTCGTTGGCTGGCACCGCTTTAGTATTTGCCTGCGGCGGTATTTTGTTTGGGCACTTCGATCCCTCCTTTTTGTCCGCCATGCCGGGCCGCGTTTTTGGCACGATGTCCAATACGACTTTAATGGCTGTGCCCTTGTTTATTCTAATGGGCGTTATTCTGGAAAAGTCGCAAGTAGCGGAAGAGCTCCTGACCAGCATGGCCAGGGTGTTTGGTCGCATGAAAGGTGGGCTGGGGCTGTCGGTTATTGTTGTTGGTATGCTGCTCGCAGCGAGTACCGGCATAGTTGGCGCGACCGTTGTCACCATGGGCTTGTTGTCGCTACCAAGCATGCTCAAACGGGGCTACCACCCGAGCCTCGCCACCGGCACCATTTGCGCGACGGGCACTTTGGGCCAGATAATCCCACCGTCTATTGCCCTGGTTCTGCTGGGCGACATTTTGTCCACCGCCTACCAGCGCGCTCAGCTCGATCTGGGTATATTCAACCCCAAGACGGTTTCCGTGGGGGACCTGTTCGTTGGCGCGCTGATTCCCGGGATAATGCTGGTAACGCTATACGCGCTGTATGTTGTCATATACGCATGGCGGCGTCCCGAACATGCACCGCCTGCAACCGATATAGAACCTATCACCACCCTCGAGCTTGCCTCTGGTTTGGCCCCGCCCATCCTGCTGATAATTGCCGTCCTGGGCTCCATTCTCAGCGGTGCCGCCACGCCCACCGAAGCCGCTGGGGTTGGCGCAGTTGGAGCGCTGGCACTTGCTCTAATAAAGGGGAAAATGGATCTGGCGAAGGCTCAGGTGGTGGCTATTAACACCATGGAGATTACCTGTATGGTCTTCATGATCCTCATTGGCGCCGCGGTTTTTTCGCTGGTGTTTAGAGGCTTCGGCGGCGAAGAGTTAATTCACGGTCTATTTCTGGACATGCCGGGCGGTGTATTCGGAGCCACGCTAGTGGTAATGCTAGTGATATTCTTGCTGGGCTTTATTTTGGATTTCATAGAAATTACTTTTGTCGTGGTGCCCATAGTTGGGCCCATCCTGCTGACTATGGGGGTTGACCCTATATGGTTGGGCATCATGATAGCCCTAAACCTGCAAACCAGTTTTCTCACTCCACCATTTGGATTTGCCCTTTTCTATCTGCGGGGTGTCGCACCGTCCAGTATTGCGACGGGGGATATCTATCGTGGCGTAATCCCGTTTATAGTGATTCAGCTGTTCATGTTGTTGATGCTCGCTTTGGTACCAGAGCTCGCAACCTGGCTACCTTCGAAGCTGGCGAACACTCCCTAGCCGATGGCCGGTGTCGTCAGTGCGGTCCCCGCCAGGGTTGACACCGGATGGATGCCACCCTATATATAGTTCCCGCGTTTCCGACGATCAGAGATCGGCCAATGACTAACATAGACTCCAATCCATTGCCCCAGGGTGACCTGGCCCTCCAAACGGTCGCCATGCCCAGAGACACCAATGCGAATGGAGATATATTTGGCGGGTGGCTGCTCTCTCAAATGGACATGGCCGGGGGGATAGCGGCGGGAAGAGTCGCGGGCGGCAGGGTTGCCACCGTCGCGGTAGAGGGCATGGTCTTCCTGACTCCGGTCAAGGTCGGAGCCATCACCACGTGCTATACACAGGTACTGGAGGTTGGTCGCAGCTCAATCCGGATTCTTGTGGAGGTGTGGATAAACGGACCCTCCCCAGCTGAGCCGGTCAAGGTAACCGAAGGTGAATTTATATTTGTCGCCATCGACGAAAATGGTCGAACCCGCGCTGTTGGCTAAATATTCAAAGATCACGCGCATTGTAAAAAGCCTGTTCAGAAATTTTGTGGTAGGCGCGAACCCCTTCCCGATAGGCCATAAAGGCATCATAAACCTTCTGTGCCTGCGGGTCCCGCGCAGCAAATTCCGCTAGAACCACTTCCGAGGTCTGTTTCAGCCGCAGCAGTACATCATCCGGCAGCTTGCGTAATTGTACGCCGTGATTTTCCACCAGGTCCTGCAACGACGCGTTGTTATGGGCAGTATAGTCATCCAGCATATTCTGATTCATCGCCTCGGCCGCAACACGCACCATTGCCTGCAGTTCGGGTGTCAGGGTCGCAAAGGCATCCTGATTTATTATCAACTCAAGTGTTGAGCCCGGTTCATGCCACCCAGGGTAATAGTAGTACCGAGCCACCTGATGTAAACCAAGCCCAACGTCGTTGTATGGTCCAACCCATTCTGTTGCATCGATTACCCCAGTCTGCATGGAGGTATACAGCTCGCTGCCTGCGATGGTCACCGCCGTTCCTCCAGCCCGGGAAAACACCTCGCCACCGATACCCGGAATCCTCATCTTCAAGCCGATCAGGTCGTCCACCGAGTTAATCTCCCGATTGAACCAGCCAGCCATCTGCACGCCGCTATTTCCACCAGGGAAGGGGACAAGATTGAAGGGTGCGTAGGTTTCTGTCCACAGCTCCATGCCCCCGCCGTAACGCAACCAGCCGTTCATTTCCTGCGCATTCAAACCAAAGGGAACCGCTGTGAAAAATACCGATGCCGGTACCTTGCCCTTCCAGTAATAGGCCGCTCCATGACCCATTTCGGCTACGCCCTCAGAGACAGCCTCAAATACGCCCATTGCCGGTACTATCTCGCCACTGCCATACACCCTGATCTGCAGCTGTCCGCCGCTGAGCTCCTCAACCATTCGGGCAAAGTTCTCTGCCCCGGCGCCCAAACCAGGCAAGTTCTTGGGCCAGGTGGTCACCATCTTCCATCGATACACGGGCCGCTCGACCCCGGCTTGCGCAAACTGTGTTTGTCCAGCTTCGCTGTGACGACCGGCTCGGTCCTGCGACCAAAACCCAATGACAGCGACGAGCGCGGCCACCAGAGCTAATATGATAACGGGGGTGTAGCGAGCTAAACTAGGCTGGACTGACATGGTGGGTATCCATATAGATGTGTATGTACGGGAGGCTTAGCTTACATCTGTTGCAGATTGGCATACTGTAGCACCAACCACTTGCTGCCTTCCGAGTCAAAATTAACCTGCACTCGTCCATTGCTACCCCCACCCTCAAAATTCAGTATCACTCCTTCGCCAAAGACCTGGTGAAGAACCCGCTGCCCCAAAGCCAATCCGTCGAGCTGCAGATCCTCCCTCGCGGAGAAGCTCGTAGGAAGAGAAAAACTAGTGCCAACCCTGACTTCTTCGAGAAGGTCCGCGGGGATTTCGCGAATAAAGCGCGACGGAGCATTGTAACTGTCGCTGCCGTGCAGGCGCCGGGTTTCAGCATAACTGATGTACAGCTTCTCCATGGCCCGGGTGAGTCCAACATAGCAAAGCCGCCGCTCCTCCTCGAGGCGCCCAGGCTCTTCGAGTGACATTCTGTGGGGAAACAGGTTTTCCTCTACGCCGGACAGAAACACAATGGGGTACTCCAGCCCCTTGGCTGAGTGTAGCGTCATCATCTGCACGCTGTCCTCATCCTCGCCGGCCTGACCGGCACCGGCATCCAGTGCCGCGCCATCCAAAAATAACTGCAGCGGACCAGAATCATCGTCGTCTGAATGGAAAGATCTCGCAGCACTCACCAATTCTTGCAAGTTTTCTACACGGGCCTGGCCGCGCTCTCCCTTTTCTTTTTTGTGGTACTCAATTAATTCCACAGCGCCAATAACGTGATCCACCAACTGCGGCAGATCCATCTCCTCGACCATCGTCGACAAATCGTCCACCAGCTCTCTGAAACCCGCCAGCGCTTTGAGCGCCCGAGCCGGTAACAGTTGATTCTCTTCGACATGGAGCATGGCTACCCACAGTGACCCTTCCATCGCGCGAGCCTGCTCCCGCAGTACTTCTACGGTGCGCGCACCGACACCCCGGGGCGGAGTATTGATCACCCGCTCTATCGCCGGATCATTCTCTCGCCCCAGCATCAAGCGCAAGTAGGCCAGCACATTCTTGACTTCGACCCGGTCGTAAAAACGTTGGCCGCCATAAATACGGTACGGTATTGCGCGCTGCATGAACGCCTCTTCCAACACCCGCGACTGGGCATTGGAACGATAAAGAACCGCCATTCCCTTGCGGTCCCTACCTCGTTCGTGCCAGGTCTCTACCTGCTCGGCGATAAATCGAGCCTCATCGGTTTCATTGAAGCCGGCGAAGAGAGAGATCGGCTCCCCCTCATCCCCAGCGGTCCAGAGCTCCTTACCCAGGCGACCAATATTGTGGGAGATGACGGCGTTGGCCGCCTTCAAAATGGTCGCCGTCGAGCGATAGTTTTGCTCTAATCGTACTGTTCTCGTTGCCGGGAAGTCGCTGGTGAACTGCTGGATGTTCTCGATTTTGGCGCCACGCCAACCGTAGATAGATTGGTCGTCATCACCTACGGCAACAAGTGGCATCGCCGAACCGGATCCGGCCAAAACCCGTAACCACGCATACTGAATGGTGTTGGTGTCCTGAAATTCGTCTACAAGCAGGTGTTGAAACCGTTGCTGATAGTGCTCAAGCAA
>JBLHKV010000287.1:0-4748 GCA_047618115.1 Halieaceae bacterium
GCGTTCAACGCCTTTCCCGGCGATGGGTTCGGTGGTTCAGGGCACGTCAGGGTCAAAACCGAGGATAGTGAGCAATCGCTGATACTTGCCTGAATTCCGAAAAAGGTGGGTTATACTTCCTATCCACATGGGGGTCTATACACTGCACTTCGTCCGCTCAGTTGCAGGCGAACCCACGGACGTCAAAGCCAGGGGGCAGCTCAATTCTCTTGGTAGTGATATCCTGATCGATGCCGATCTCAAGTTCGCCGGTGGCGGCACGGGTCGCATTTTTATCGACATGACGGGTAAGCCCAAACCATTCTCGGTCGATGGTCACGTCGTGTTTGAAAACGGCGAGATCGTCGCCCACAACTTTATGGTTCCACATAACGAAAAGCCCTTCGCTCCGGTACGCACCAGCGACGGCAAATTCGAAGACGACGGCTCGTCCTATGGCGGCTGGTTGGAGATCAAGAATGCCGACGGCACCACAACACGCGAAGACTTCCATCCCTCCGACACCACCTGGTGGCATCAGCTTCAAGCCTTCGTCGACGCTGTGCGCACAGGGAAGTCAATGCCTACCTCGGGTGAGGACACCATCAATCAAATGAAGCTTAATGACAACATCATGCGCGCGGCCGGGTTCGACCATTTATTGCAGGCTCACACTAGCTGAGTATCATCACAAGTGCAGCAAAATACTGAACAATGATATTCAATACCTGCAACAGATTAATGAAAATCAGCAATGGGAAATTAATAATCTGCTAACGAGAAAATATAACCCAGCAGGATTTGTTACGAGTAGATCGAGTTATTCGAATTAACGAAGAATAGTAGTAAAATCGATGGTTTGATTAGCCCTATGCATATATACCTAACACCCGGTTAAACAACCGACGTACAGTTGCGCTACGCAGCGATACCATCCGCTGGATAATAATCTAAATTTTTTGAATTCCCATAACTTGTTTAATAGCCGCAAGCTGAAAGTTGTGAGATGTTGATCGACGCGCCCTGCTTCGGAGAAAAGCTGCACAAGTAGCGTTCCGGGGTGTAAATCGTGTACCAACCCCATCCCCTGGCACCATTTTCGATGCGCCAGGCTCCCCCTGGTACAATCGATGGACTGCCTGCGGTAACTGTCCCGTTGCCATCGACCCAGGCAACAGCCCAATTGAAATTCCAGTCGTTGTAGAGCGCGAATTGTGTCACTTCACTGGTCGCCTCGGAAGAGGCCACAATGCCCTGCTGGGATGGGACGAATTCGACTTGCTGTTCCACCGGAGCCTGAACACTCGGCGTAGTTGGGACGATTGCGCTGGCGGTATTGCAATCAGTTGGCCTAAAGAGTGTATTTGCTACACGCGCACCATGCTTGCCATTGATTGCAAATTGCATAACCCCATTTCCTTTCTTGACGTCACCGGCACAGTAAGTCGCTCCCAAAACTTGACCTACGTGCGCATCAATCTCTTCCATGGATACTTCATTTGCTCCGTGGTTAGGCATAGCCATTATTACGAAAAGACCGGATTCGCCATACTCCTGTTCGCAGCCTGAAGGGCACATAGAGTAAATATGGGTCATTTCAAAAACATCGACGACTAAGGGGAGATTCATCTCGGCTCTACTCCCTTCCGCTAGCCCGTTAAATAATTGTGCCGTGTGATTTATCTGATTTTGGGTCGAAGGCTCGTTCCTTGCGTTGCCACCCTCATAACTTGGTGTCTGTGCCTGATGCTCTGTACCTGCAGGACAGTCAGCGGGAGCAAATCTTATGTCCGACACACGAGTACCATGCATATCATCGACGGCAATCCACATAACCCCATTTTTCTTTTTCACATCACCGGCACAATATGTCGGCCCCAGCAGTTGAGCTATGGCACCATCGACTTCTTCCTTTGATACATCACTTGCCCCAATAGCGGGCAATGCCATTGCGACTGCTAAACCGGCTTCACCATAATCTTGTTCGCAGCCAGAAGGGCAAATTGAGTAGATTTCTCTCATCTCAAACACACCTGCGGTAAAGGGAAGAGGGATCTCTGCTCTACTTTCTTCCGCTAGCTGGTTAAATGATTGTGCGCTGGCATTATTGGACGCTGATGCGGACAGAACCTGTGCAGGCGATGCTTGAGTGGCTTCGCAATCAACTGGATTAAAAGTTGTATTTGCAATGCGAGCACCATATTTATCACCAACAGCAAAACTTAAAAGCGCGTTTTCTTTTTTGCCCTCGCCGCCGCAATAGCCGGCCAGAAATAAATGGCCTACCCGGGCATCGACTTCTTCCATGGAAATATCAGTTTGTGCATAGTCAGGCATACCCATTACGATCAAAATATCCTCGCTGGGATAAACCATTTCACAGCCTGAAGAGCAGCGAGAGTAAATTTGTGACACTTGGAAAACATCGGCTGTATGGGGGAAAGAAAGATTGCCTCTTTGTCGAGCGGCCCATCCATTTAAAAATTCTGCTCTGGGATTGACAGCGACTTGTTGTATGACAGGAACCGGTTTTGGCTCAGTATCCACTACCTCCACAGCGACAGAAGCCGTAACGCCCGGCGCATTGCTAAACGAGACCTTAAGCTGGGCTGTGCCAACGCCATTTCCGGTAGCAGCCAACCACGCACCAATACCATTATCGCTATAAATCACCTTAATGAGGTCGTTGGGATCACCACTGACATCATCGAAGACCACAGTGTCCTTGTGTACGTTCTGATAATATATACCCCACTCACTCCCATCCACGAAAGTCATGGTAAGCATAATGGCTGGTTTTACCAGCAAGCCTTCCGGGTTTGGATCATCTGGACCAATGGGGATTCTGTTTCCACTTTCGGCACCAGATTCCAGACTCAATACCGCCGATGCAGGTGTGGTCGCAGCTATATTATCTACTTTCATCTTAGCCTCTGCTGCCTCCCTGTCTGCCTTTGCTGCCACAATGTCTGCCTGAGCTTGCAGTGCCCGTTCATGCTGTTCCGCGTACCATTCCAGGGGCTCTACTGTGAACGTAAGCTCGTAGATACTGCCCTCATCCTCATCCTGGACCAAAACGTCGACGAACCGTTCTCTTTTCTGGAGCTGGCCGATATTCACATTGAAACCACCAAGATGATCGTCATCACTACCAGAGTCGTACTCCACCAAATCGACCCTGAGCCCCTTCGATCGTTCAAAAATATAATCGGTGTTCATCCTGCGAACCTGTTGTGATTTTATTGTTCTATGGTCACGCCCACCGTTTGGCCAGACGGAGACGCCGTTTACCCGAATCTCAAGATCATCCGGACTCTCGCCGTAGACCTCATTGAATATACCTTCAGCCGAGACGGCATCCAGGGCATTCGATACGTCCATGGCTGTCTTCACGCCAGCAGGCGCATAATCCATGGCGGCCTGCTTTGGCTGACCTGACAAATCTTCCAGAGTTGCGGCACCGCCCTCACCCAGCACTGCATTGGCCGCTCGACGCCTGGCTTCATTTTCGGCGGCCTCTTTAATGGCGCCCTGTGCAGTGTCTAATGCTTTCTTTTTTGCGGCTTTAAGGACTGCAGCGCGGGTGACTGCCTGACCAGCCAGCGCGGCCGAACCTGCTGCCGAAGCACCGCCAGTGGCCGCCGCCGCACCCGCCTGAATAGCGGCATCAATCCCCATGAATAACACCATGGTGGCACCGTCCATGCCCGTAGAAGGTTTGATACAGCGCACGTACTCCAGCCTGAGTTTAATCAGGTCGACCTCACCGGCCTCTTCGAGAATCCAGCCAAAGCCTTTATTATCTTTTGGTCTCGGCCAATAAGTAACCTGTCTGTTTCCCCCTGCACCACCACTGTGCACCCCCAGACCGGTTTCATTGCTCTTCATGACGAACACCTTTTGCACAGGATTCGTCCCGGGGAGGGTTTCGATCCGCCAGCGTTGCTCGTCACTTGGGAGCAGCCCCCAATTGCCGACACGCCCCTCCGACGATTGGCCTAATACGAGGCCATTTTTTAAATATACGATGTGGAAGTATTCCGGCCATAAAATATTCGTTTTAGCGGGTGTCAGCACCCAGCGGAACGGGTCGGGGTTGAGTTTTTTATTGAGCGGAGCCAACCAGACCGAGCGATCCGCCGCATCGTCGCCGTAGCCCCCCTGTGTCATATACTCACCGGTAAAGGGATGCCGAAAATGGTACGTAGCCGTGCCTTGAGCACTTACGTCGGTCAGGTGGAATAAAAACGAGGTCCCAAGCAGCAACGTAATGCCGTATAAACCACGACAGGAAAGAAAAGAATGGTTGAACCTGAACATGACAAACTCCTATGTTGTCGCCTACAAGAATTGTCAGTTCAATAGACTGATACGCCTGGAAATCATAAGAGGTCAGGTAACTACGTTCTCTGAAGCAAACGGTTACTGACATCTATATTGTGGGACTCAGGCTGACAGACTAGCACAAAGAGAAATGAACAGGTATGTAAGAAAAAATAAACCGCTCTGCCCGCTTATATATGGTGCCAGACTACACTTTATTCTGGATATACACGTCCAGATGAAGAAGCATCGCTGCAATGGCGACTTGACTTCATCCAAACTTATTTGGAACGTGATGTGCCCCAGTTCGGTTTGCAGGTCGCAACAGATCAGCTTGCGAAGAGATGAGGCTGGTGGTACTGAAGCCCGGGCGCCACCGGTACATTACCAGAGCGGGTTCAAGTTGGTGTGATGGGCAGTTGGCGCGGGAGCCTGTAGCCCAGGGA
>JBLHKV010000288.1:0-4740 GCA_047618115.1 Halieaceae bacterium
CATCCTCGAGCTGGACACCAAAACTGTCAATACGAGACGGTATTAAGCCTCGGCTGGTGCACAAATTCATCCCCTGTTTGAGGTATATTACATGCTAATATTAATTGGTGATCGCTTCCAAACAAATTCCAACTGCATTAATTCTGGTTATAGGACTATTTTGTTCTATGGCGAATAGGGCTGAATCGCTCCCGGTCAATCCAAGGCTAGCGCAAAGTGCCCACTCCCCCAAGTGGCTGGCTTCGATAGGAAAACTGACCATACCCACCAGAAAATGGCAAAACCGGGAATTTCAACACAGCAACGAACACTGCAGCGCGAGCCTGATTGCTCCACAAGCGGCTCGCGTCTCAACCCGAATCGTCACTGCCTGGCACTGCCTGGAATACTATAGCGATTTGAGTCGCCCCATCTCCTTTCTGCTAACACGCTTGAACGGCGTAGAATTAACAAGAGAGGCCAGAATTTTTATCGATGGCGGTGATATGGACAGAGACTGGGCAGTGCTATCTCTCAGCAAACCCATTTCATTAGACGGAATGAGTGTTCTGAGCCACAGCGCATCGGGGCTAAGTCTACTGGCAGAACCAGACGCCGCAATCACGGTTGCAGGTTATTCCGGGGACTCTGGTCTGGGGCAAAACGGAGATCGCCTGACTTACCAGGAAAACTGCCAGAGTGGGGCGCGCACAAAAAACAGTATTTCGGTGAATTGCGTGGCGCATAAAGGGGCATCAGGTGGTCCGGCGGTCGTCACAGTGCAAGAGGAAGAAAGCCTCGTTCACTACCTCGCGGGCATCATTTCCCAGGGCAATGGGGTGGACACCAGCATTCTGATCGGCGGCGATAGTTTCTCCCGAGCTATTCTCCAGGCTTGGAACTGATTTTCTGTTCGCCGCCACGAGCGGAGGTCTGTTCAGTGCGGATGCGCGTCTCAATATTGTTGAGTGTAGTATCTATCGTCGGGTGAGTCGCATCCCGATACTCGTCAAACAAATTAATGAAGCGATCTGAGCGCTGTCCAAGCCGCATCAAACGTCGATGCAAGCTCGATTCCTCTTCATTGCTGGACACCGCGTCGACAATAAAAGCAATAATACTGATAGGACTGAGCAGTAGATCCCGCACGGCGTCAGCTGCTAACTTAACCTGAAAAACCAGTAGCCGCCGCAACGCCCGCAGCCTTGATGGCCTGCCTCGTTTGAGCTCTTTAAGCTTTCGCTGTGCGGTCATGTTGCCTCGCAGGTGCTGGTGCACCCAGGTGGGGTTTGTTGCGGCGCGCGGCCAATTCAATTTGTTTTTGGCGCTCGGCGAACCTGCCACGCTGATCTTCGGTTAATGAGTGAAAACAATTCGGGCATGCTACACCCTTTTGATATTCAGGTGACTGTTTGTCCTGTTCGGTGATGGGTCGACGACATCCATGACATTGGTCGTAGCTCCCATTTTCTAATTTGTGGTCTACCGAGACTCGATTATCGAATACGAAACACTCACCTTGCCACTGACTATCGGCAGTGGGCACCTCCTCCAGATATTTAAGAATGCCACCTTGAAGATGGTAGACCTCCTCAAAACCTTCCTTGAGCATAAAGGCAGATGCCTTTTCACAGCGAATTCCACCGGTGCAAAACATAGCCACCTTCTTGTGCTTGGCGGGATTTAGTTCGCTTCGCACATAGTCGGGAAATTCGCGGAATGTTGTGGTATGCGGATTCAGGGCGCCCTTAAAAGACCCGATCCCTACCTCGTAGTCATTACGTGTATCTAGCACCACCACATCGGGATCCGCGATCAGGTCGTTCCATTGAGAGGGTTTTACATAGGTTCCAGCTTGTCGATTGGGGTCGATATCCGGCTCACCCATGGTGACAATTTCGCGCTTAAGCTTCACCTTCATTCTATAGAAAGGGATTTCGCTATCGCTAGATTCTTTGTGAACGAGGTCGGCCATGCGTGGGTCCCGCCGCAAATAGTTCAGGACACGGTCAACACCCTCTCTGGATCCGGCAATGGTGCCGTTGATTCCCTCGGGTGCCAGCAACAAGGTGCCTCGAATTTCAGCTGCCCGACACTCGTCCAGCAGCGGCTCACGCAATTCGTAGATATCGTCAAGCGTTGTGAACTTGTAAAGGGCGGCGACGACTATATTGGACATCAGTCCTCCCCTGCCTCGGACTTGCTGCCACCCAGGCACGGTGGAGACATTGGCGCTTCGCCGTGACGCTCTCGCCATTCCGCAGCTGTATAGGTATGCAAAGCCAGGGCATGTACGGACCCGGCCAGCTCGTCGCGCAGCAGCCCATATAGCACCTGGTGACGCGCCACTTGCCGCTTCCCCAAAAAAGACTCGCTCACCACAACAGCTTTAAAGTGCGACTCTGAGCCGGGTGGCACATTGTGCTGATTGCTTTCATCGATCACATCGAGGTGATCGGGGTCGAGAGCAGCGGCAATTTTCTCGACAATAGTTGCCTGCATTGTCATTGGGAGTAGCTACCTGCGCTGAATATTGGGCGAGCATTATACCCAAGGTCACATCGCACGTCGCCGCGGTTCAGATAAATAGTGTGCTAACCAGCTACCATGCTAGCTTAGCCATAATCACTTCGATAAGACATGTCGATTGCAGTCATGTGAATTCGGGCAAGGACCCCCTAGGACAAACTCAGGTATGCGCGGATTTAGAAACCCAGATCCTGGCGGGAAATTGGGGTATCCACGGTATTATGCTGGAAAGCCACCTTGTGGGCGGCAATCAAGTAATGAAGCCGCTCTCGGAGTTGCGCTACGGTAAAAGTGTCACCGATGCCTGCCTGGCGCTGGATGCCACCGCAGATTTACTGGCCAAACTATCCAGCACTGTCGCGATCGCGAACGGTTGAATCTGCGTCCTTCTCACGAAATTGTCCAGGCGTTATTCCTGTCCACTTCTTGAAGGACCGATGAAAAGCGCTCGGGTCGGTGAATCCTGTCAAATAGGCTATGGCATTGATCGATTGATCTGATTCGCGAAGAAAGCCGATCGCAGCCTCCTCCCGGCATTTGTCTTTGAGTGCCTGAAAGGTCATCCCTTCACGCCTGAGTCGCCGCCGCAGCGTTGGCGCCGACATATGCAGAGCACTGGCTATGGTATTGAAGCCTGGAAATCCGTGGCTGAAATCGTGACCTATCATAGCTCGTACCTGAGCTACCACATTACCCTCCATGTGCTCTGGGCTCATTACCAACAACTGGTAGGGCGCTGTGCGAAGAAATTCCTCCAGGGACTGCTCTGTGTGTACCAGTGGCCTGCGCAGGTACTCGCTGTCGAAGTACATCAGGTTCCGAGGTTGATTAAAGTACAGCGGGCAGCCGAACAACTGCTCGTATTTTTCAGGGTTCACTGGAGTGCTTCCACAGAAATCTACTCTGTCGAGTTTAATGGGTCGACCGATCAGCCAACCGAAAAATCGATGCCATACAGAAATCGCATAACCATCGGTGACATCGACTACGCGCTTGCCGGCCAACTTATTGTGGTGATAGCCAACCCGAGCGGATTGATCGCTGAAATTGATATAGAGTTGAGCTTCGTTTTCCATAAATGTTTCATGAAACTCGGCTGCACGGCCTATCGCTTTACCTAAATTTTTGCACGAAATAATGCAGTAACACAGCATTCGAAAGGCACCCGGGCTGGATCCCTGCCCCGCACCCAGGCCAAAACTTTCATCCTGGAGCAATTGCAACACGCCACCGTAGATACGGCTATATTGCATGGCGGTAATATCCAAGGGGGCAGCTTCGATCGTTTCATCGAGAGGATCAAAACTGAGTCCCGCAGAACGCAGGAACTGGTGGTGATCTACGCCGCGATCAACTGCCATACGCAGCAGCGTTCTAGCGTATTGTGTTGGTACACAATCGTCTGCCATAGACTGGAATGATCCGGTAATTCATTGAAGGCCTCATTTTTCCGCCTCGAGGGTAGACTGTACCTTGCCGAAATAGATGATGTCCAACTAAGTCCCTTGCGCTTATGGAAACTGACGGGATTGTTGCATTCATCCGCCACGACTATACTGTCCGGTAGATGGCTACCACAAGAGCACAGAATAATGACGATGCTGTATGACATCTACTTCTCCGGTGAGCTGGTCGAGGGCTTTGACCGGAACACCGTCGCCCGCAACCTTGGCCAATTGTTTAAGGCCGACGAAAATACTGTTGCCAAGCTTTTAGGCGGACAAACACAGCGTCTGAAACGCGGTCTGGACAAAGCCGGCGCGTTAAAATACAAAAAGGCGCTTGCCGCTGCGGGCGCACAGATTGCAATTAGGCCCACCGACGCAGCCAGGCAAACACCGGAGGCATCCACAGCAGCCAACGAGACGGCTACAACGAGCTCTGCGACAACCGCACCGTTAGTCGACGCCCCTAGTGGAGAGCCCGCTGCACCGCAGATTGCAACACAAACAGGTCTCAATGAAATGTCCCTGGCACCAGCGGGGAGCGACGTACTGCGCGAAAACGAACGTAAAGCTGTCGCAACCGCAGAAGTCGACACCAGCGCCATTCAATTGGAGTCTCCTTTCCTCGAGCCGAAGCCCGTCGCCAGGCAGGAGCCCCCTCCTCCTCCCGACACCAGTCATCTGACCACCGCGGAAGTTGGCGAGGATATTCCACATCTTGCCGACGAACGAGTAACAGTAGATCCGGATGTCTCCCACATAGATCTGGCACCAGAGGGCGCTGATT
>JBLHKV010000289.1:0-4703 GCA_047618115.1 Halieaceae bacterium
GGCCCACGCCCGCTCCGTTGCGACGCCCATCCTGAACGCCGCTGGCAAAGCGCTCCATATACTCGACCATTAGTCGCATCCAGATTGCATTGATATGCCAGCCGGAGGCTATCAAGCCCCGGTGGGGCGTGTCCAGGGCTCCAACGGGGTCGGTGTGGTAAATTTCTGGAGCATACTTTTCTCCAAACTCGATGATCTCCAGTTCACTGAAAGTGTGGGAACCAAAGACGTGAAACTCGCCGACTGGTATGTCCTCAAACCATCGACTGCGAATATAGGGTTTAGCCTGCATCGGTGCATACCTCCTCACGATGACCGATCAGTAAGCGCGTAACGAGTTTGATTACCGGCTGGCCATCCTGATTGCTGACTTCCACTTCGGCATCGATACTACCCATGCCCGTGCGACCAGAGTCCGGATTGGTTGCGACCAGTATGATTTTAGCGGCTAGGCTATCGCCAGAAAAAACCGGTAGCTTCCAACGCATATCGGGAACGCCAGCTACGCCAAATATTGCGATATTTTGCTGGTGTAGTGCCTCGGTAAGAAGCCGCATCATGAGTGCTGAAACCTGCCAGCCACTGGCACAGAGCCCACCAAAGATCGACGCATCTGCCGCAGCGCTATCCAGGTGGTAGGGCTGTGGGTCGAATTCGTTGGCGAAATCGAGAATATCTTTTTTTTCAATTGTGCGGGGTTCAGTAGTGAACGTCTCGCCAACCTTTACATCTTCCCAGTAGCGTTTCATGTCGACAGCGCCAGGGTCTGGCGAGCGATGATCGTTTGCTGAACCTCGGAAGCTCCCTCATAGATTCGCAGTGACCGTATATCGCGATAGAGAGACTCCACTATGTTCCCCTTGGTGACGCCCTTGCCGCCGTGTAGCTGCACGGCGGCGTCGATGACCAGCTGGGCGGACTCAGTTGCGTGGAGTTTGGCCATAGCCGCCTCACGCGTAACACGATCTGCAATGCAGTCTTTGGTCCAGGCTGCGCGATAGACCAATAGCGCGGAACTGTCGACGGCCACGGCCATATCGGACAATTTACCCTGTACCAGTTGTAGGTCGCTGAGTGTTCCACCAAACAATTTCCGGCTGGTAACGTGGGACAAAGTTTCATCCAGTGCGCGTCTGGCCATTCCCAGTGCAGCGGCGGCAACTGTGGAGCGGAATACGTCCAGTGTCGCCATTGCTATGCCAAAGCCGCGTCCGCCCATACCGATCAGGTTGGCTTTCGGGACTCGGCATTCGGTAAAGCTTAATCTGGCTAGCGGGTGCGGGGATACCAGCTCGATACGTTCTTCAACGGCAAAACCGGCGGTGTCGGCCTCGACGATAAAGCAACTGATACCCTTGGCGCCCGGTGCTTCGCCAGTGCGGGCAAAGACCGTATAGAAATCGGCGATACCGCCGTTGGATATCCATGTTTTCTCGCCGTTCAATATGTAGCTGTCACCATCCTCGATCGCGGTCATATCCATCGCGGCTACGTCTGATCCAGCCTCTGGTTCTGACAGTGCGAAAGCGGCAAGTTTCTCTCCAGCGGCAACAGCGGGCAAGAATCGCTGCTGTTGATCCTCATTGCCGAACAGTGAAATGGGGCCGCTGCCAAGGCCTTGCATGGCAAAGGCGAAATCGGCGAGAGCATGGTGTCTGGCCAGGGTTTCCCGAATCAGGCAGAGGCTACGCACATCGAGCTTTTTCAGTGCGCCGCCCCCGGAAGCAGGAACTGCGTAGGTGGTAATGCCGGCACGACCCAAGGCGCGAACAATGCCGACACAGGTTCCGTCGAGGTCGTTGTGCTCATTCGCAACCAGCTCCGGTAAGTGTTGTGTTGCCCAGTGGTCGACCTCGCGAACCAGATCGCGGTGGCTGTCCTGGAAAAATGGCCACTGTAAAAAGCTTTCGTCTCTCATTCGTTCAAACCTCCATTAATCGCCCTCAAAAACGGGCGTCTCCTTGGCTACAAACGCGTTGTAGGCGCGCACGAAATCATCGGTCTGCATGCAGATGGCTTGTGCCTGTGCCTCCGCTTCGATGGCCTGGTCGACGGACATGTTCCACTCCTGCTGCAACTGGGTTTTGGTAATGCCATTGGCGAAGGTCGGGCCCTCGGCGATACGGCGTGCCATGATCGTTGCGATGGCCAGGGGGTCGTCACTTACCGAGTTAAAAAAGCCCCAACGTTCGCCTTCCCCGGCTTTCAGCGCCCTGCCTGAATAGAGTAATTCGCTCGCGCGACCCTGGCCGATAATTCTGGGTAGCATGGCGCACGCGCCCATATCACATCCTGCCAGACCCACGCGATTAAAAAGAAACGCGACCTTGGCGTCTTCGGAAGCGTAGCGTAGGTCGCTGCTCATGGCGATTATAGCGCCGGCACCGGCGCAGATACCTTCGACCGCGCTGAGTATCGGCTGTGGGCAAGCTCGCATTGCCTTGACCAGATCGCCGGTCATACGGGTAAAAACCATTAACTCTTTCATATTCATTTTGGTAAGTGGTCCGATGATTTCATGCACGTCACCCCCCGAACAAAAATTTCCACCGGCACCATTGATCACGACAGCATTTACATCATCTGCGTAGACCAGGCTGCGAAACAGATCGCGTAGTTCGGCATAGGAATCAAAGGTAAGAGGGTTTTTCTTGTCGGGACGATTGAGGGTAATGAAGCCAACCTTGTCGTCTACACGCCAGAGGAAATGTCGCGCCTGGTAATCTGTCAGGTTAGTGCTGTTCATAATTGCGTCTCGAAGTCTGATGGGGGTTGTGAATCTAGCAGGTTTCTCCACCGCAGATAGCGATTGCCTGCCCGTTTACCGATCGCGCCGATTCTGAGCAAAGCCATATAACCGTGCTCGCTACTTCAGCGGGATCGATGAGTCGTCCCTGCGGGTTGACCTTGGTGAATTCTGAAAGAACATCTTGCTCACTGCGGCCAGTTTTTTCAACGATATTGGTAACCGCATCGCGAATAATGTCGGTATCGGTGAAACCGGGGCAGACGGCATTGACAGTTATTCCCAGGGTGGCCGTCTCCAAGGCGAGTGACCGGGTCAGGCCGAGGACGCCATGTTTTGCCGCAGCATAGGCGCTAACGTAGGCATAGCCTCGTAAACTGGCGGTGCTGGCGATGTTGATGATGCGGCCAGAGCGCTGCTTCCGCATGTGTTTGATTACCTGTGCCGTACAGTGAAAAACGCCGTGTAAATTCACCCCCATTACCTGTTGCCATTGGGTGCTGTCTAGTTTGTGAAACGGAGCGGTAGGAGCGCTGCCGGCACAGTTGACTAACACGTCCACAGGCTGAAAATTACTAATCGCTCGCGTAAACGCAGCTTCAGTGTCGATTTCATCGCTTACATCGCAGGGAATACACTGACAGCTGTCAGCCAACTCGATACTTGCAGCCGTTGCCTCCAATGCCTGCAGGCGCCGCCCGAGTAAGCTGACTCGATATCCGGCGGTGGCCAATGCGCGTGCTATCTCGGCGCCTATGCCACTTCCGGCGCCTGTAACGACGGCATGTTTCATTTTTCAGCAGCCATTTCAGCCGCACGCTGCAGGTTGATCTGGAGCTGACGATACCCCATAAAGTACTGATGTGGCGCGTTCACGCCGAGGCCGTTATGGCCCATTTCGGCGGCAGCACGCAGTGTCCAGTTGGGGTCCGCGAGGTGCGGACGGGCCAGACAAACGAGGTCGGCGCGTCCGGCTGCAATTATGCTGTTGACGTGATCCAGTTCGAAGATGTTACCTACAGCCATGGTAGCGATGTTTGCCTCGTTGCGAATCCGATCCGAGAGTGGGGTTTGAAACATCCGTCCCGGCTGGGGTTTGGACTGGTGCGATACCTGGCCACTCGAAACATCGATTATATCCGCTCCGGCAGCTGTGAAGGCCCGTGCGATGGCAACCGCATCTTCGTCGGTGTTACCGCTATCTCCCATCCAGTCGTGCGCCGAAATACGTACGGACATAGGTTTATGTTGTGGCCAAGTCTCGCGCATGGCAGTAAAAACTTCCAGAGGGTAGCGTAGTCGATTCTCGAGACTACCACCGTACTCGTCGCTGCGGTTGTTCATAACCGGAGTGATAAATGATGAGATCAAGTAGCCGTGTGCCGCGTGGAGCTCCAGCAGATCAAAACCAGCGTTGTTTGTACGTCTTGTCGCTTCTACAAACTGCTGTGTGATTTCATCCATCTGCTCACGGGTGATTTCTGCAGGTACCTGGCTGAAGCTGTCGTAGGGGATGGCGCCCGCCGATACCAAAGGCCAGCTATCCTCGTCATTCAGCGGGTCATCCAAACGGTCGGGGTGCCAGTTCCAGGGCTCCTTGGTTGCGCCTTTGGCCCCTGCATGACCGAGTTGCATGGCAAATTTTGCGGAGGTGTGGGCGTGGACAAAGTCCACGATACGCTTCCAACTGGCCTCTTGCTGCTCGTTCCATATGCCAGCACAGCCGGGGGTAATTCGCGCCTCCGAGGAGATGTCTGTCATTTCTGTGTAGATCAGGCCGGCTCCGCCTTTGGCTAAGCCGCCATAGTGCACGAGGTGCCAATCGTCAGGCATGCCATCAACAGAGCTGTACATAGACATTGGCGAGACCACTACGCGGTTCTCTAACTCCAGACTGCGGAGCTTATAGGGTAGAAACAAAGGAGGCAGCGACTCGTCGAAGCTATCCCCGAGGACG
>JBLHKV010000290.1:0-4693 GCA_047618115.1 Halieaceae bacterium
TGCTCCGAGCTCTGGTCGCTGGAAGACGACTCGTTGGACGTCGTATTCACCAGTAACTTTCTAGAGCACCTCTCTACAAAGAGTAAGATTGAAGATACGCTTGACCAGGCGCGTCGCTGCCTGAAACCCGGTGGTAAAATTATCCTCATCGGCCCCAACATCCGCTACGTACCGGGAGCTTACTGGGATTTTTGGGATCATCATATTGCGCTGAGCGAGCGCAGCGTAGTCGAACTGCTGGAACTGAAGAACTTCAGCACAGAGACAGTCACCCCCCGCTTCCTGCCCTACACCATGTCGGATGGTAAGCAGCCGGCTATTGCCTTGGTAAAGCTATATCTGCGGCTGCCTTTCCTGTGGCCCTTATTCGGAAAACAGTTCCTGGTAGTGGCAAAGCTTTGCAGCTAACCGTGCGGTTTATCTTTGTTGGTCTCCTATGCGGCTCGCTCTCTGCTTGCTTAATAACCCAGCTCAAGGGCCACGTCGGGGGCGCATCCATCACCGTTAGCCGCCTAAACGACCCTACGACACCTGTTTTCGTAGGCACGACACAGTCACCGGAGTCGATTGCCGACGGTGCACTAGCACAAACCTATAAACAACAAACGGCAACGCAGCGTCTCCTTTGGCTCGGATCAATAGAAGTCGCCCAGAATTTGCTGGAGCGTCAAACGCTATACCTGGTCACTGCGCAGGGGGGCAAGGATTATGATACCAATCAGGATTCCAGAGTGGATGAGGAACCGCTTACAGTACAGGGACGTTGGCACGCCATCATTCCAGGCTCAAGCTTTGTGCTGAGAACGACCAAGATATCGCTTCTGACCGAGGCCGCGTTTCAATGGTTGTTAGTAACTTCAGCAACGCCACTGGCGGAACGCGACCCGGAAGAAATAATGTTGGCATTAGACACCGCCAGCAAGCGGGTTGTAGCAGATATAAACCTTGATGGAAGGGTAGATTACAGCGATTTGTTAATGTGGGACCCCACGCTGAGCCCAGATTCTTTCCGGGGTAACCTCGAATACCTCAACCTGATGCACACCTCGATAGTACTGGGGCTGGATGAAGAGCTAATGCGTTGGGCGGGGTTCCAGCTTATTACGGGAAAACCGTATCGCCCCTCTTCCGACAACTCTCTATTCGACTTCCTATTATCGAGTTAGAAAACCGTGGTCAGCAAAGCGCTCGACAACGCCGCTTAAAGGACTCCATTTTACCCTCAAAACCCTCTATGCCCGCGATCATCTGATCGAGTCGCTGATTGGCCAAACGATACAGCGCGAGGTCGTAGCTATTAGCATCGATAACTTCTGCCAACAACTCACCCAGGTCCTTCCCAACCCGTTGTACACGCTTACCCAAACTTACCCCGTGGACTTTTCTCGTCGCATTTTGATGCAGGTACGCTAAATCAATATCCGCAAAACCAGATTCGGCCAACACTACTTCCAACGCCACCATACTTTCATCATAGCGATCGACAACGCCTATACAGGGATTGCGATCAACTTGTTCAAGGGCTTCCAATAAAATTGTCCGCGGCAACATTCCTCCTCCTCCGCGCTTACAGCCAGCCAGATTGAAACACTGATAATCTCTAATGGTGCGCGGTACATCGGCTCGCATTCGCCACTTAACATATTCGACAAATGATGTTTTTTTCGCCATTTCCGCCCCGGGTGTATCCGCATCTTGCTGGCGTTCGAATGTATAAACCGACGCTATACGTTCGATGGGATGACGTAAGAGATAAACGGGCACGAAACTCACACCCCGAATGGCGGGGAGTGGATAAACCATGTGATGACTGGAAATTGCCTGCAGTTCTGGCTGGTCTTGAACTATCTGGGCCAAATGTGCCGGTCCATCCGCTCGCATAGCGGCATCGTCGCGATGATCCAGAAAACCTGCGCCGAAGTTCCGCGCCAGACTCCAGTCCAGGGTGGTACCGGCATTTTTGAAAATATGCCCATGGGTAATAATGTGCCGTACGGTACTAGACACTGCGTTGTGACACCGTAGTAACGGTACATTGCGGTTCGCCGAAATCTTCGATCAAAATGCTGCGCGCCCGAGCCTTACTGAAATAATTTTGAAGGTAAGCTGGGTATTCTTCCAGCCGGTCGAGACTACCTTCCTCTGCGCGATAGGTCGACAGTACCGCCGCGGCAAACTCATCGGGCTTATCGCCAATCCACAAAACTTCTTCCGCGTCGGGTATACCCTCGGCGCCCACCTCAGTCGTCACCACGGGCAGGCCCCATTGCAGCGCTTCGATAACTTTGCCCTTGACCCCGGCGCCATAGCGAAGCGGGACAACGACCACCCCGACCGAACTATACATATTGGCGAGCTCTTCATCCGAGAGATATCCATAAACGTTCACACCCACTCCGGCCAGCTCTAGAATAGACTCCGGTGCATTCGAACCGACGATATGCAACTCCAGATCCGGCTCTGCCGCGCGAATCATCGGCAGAATCTCCGCTACAAACCAATGTACACCATCGGCGTTGGGGGGGTGATTGAAACCACCCACAAATAGTATTCCGGATCGTTCGGAAGGCACATAATTCACCGGCTCCACACCGTCCACCAGGTACAAAGGAATGGTCCTTACCGCAAGCTCGGGACGTAGCGCATGTATCTCATCAACCTCACTCTGTGACGGATAATAGATTTGATCGACTTGATCGAAAACCGCGTGTTCCCGCTGCTTCCAGCTTTGAGCTTCGGCGTGCAGGCTCTCGTCATCATACAGGGTCGCCTCTCGCTCGGTTCGAAGATAATGTAGATCGTGTCCGAAGTAGATAATTTTTGGACAATTTTCCAGGCTTTTCAGCATCGGTAGAAACTGTTCGGCTACGTGGGGCCTATGAAGATAGATCGCACCTATTTTTGCAGCATTCTCCCCCAGCCATTCCTGAATGTGACGCGCCATATATTCACCATACAAAACCTCGATACCCAGACGTTCAAGTTCAGCAGTATAGGGCTGGTGCGGAAAGAAGTTGGCGCCGAGAAATATAACGCGATAACCCATATCGACCATGAGTCGAAGATACATCATTGTCGATCGCGAACCGGCGTCTTTGTCGTATGATGGTACATAATGATCAATGACCAAAACGGTCAATTGACCAGCGGATCTATCGCGAGCCTGAAAAACATTTTCGCCGTTGGGGAAATGTGAGTCGCGCAATTCCGCAGCCCAACGCGATACAAACTTCGCCTGGTTTTGAACCTGGTAATGCTTGATTCCCGATTCGAGATCTGTGCCGTTAGACATCCCCTCAAAGTGATAGACCTCGCTTTCGGGCTGATAGACCACCGAATACCCAGCCGCGCGTGCCGCAAAACACAGATCTGTGTCTTCGTAGTACGCCGGTACGTAGCGCTCATCGAAGCCACCGAGTTCAACCCAGACAGGAGACCGTATCATCAAGCAAGCGCCGGACACATAATCGACCGCTCTTCGGTAGTTATATGCAGGCTTGTTGCGGTCGTCCAGACGACCGTAATTCCAACCGCTGCCGTCGTCCCAGATAATCCCCCCAGCCTCCTGAAGTTCACCGCCACCAAACAGCAGCTTGGGCCCGACTATGCCGACCTCCAGATCATCGGCAAAGGCAGTGAGTAACGCTGACAACCACCCCGGTGTCACTGCCGTGTCATTGTTGAGAAACAACAGATAATCACCACGGGCCTGGTCGGCAGCAGCATTGCAATTGCGTAAAAAACCCAAATTGCTTGTTGTCCGAGACAGCCGCAGTCCGCTGACGCGCACACCGATCGTCTCGGTCAAATCCGTTGAGCAGTCATCTGCGAGGATAACTTCATAGTTCAAGCCGTGCGTGTGATCCAGAATCGATCTGAGACAGTTCACCGTCATACGATACTGATTGAAGACAGGTAAAATAATGGACACCAGCGGTTGAGGTACTTCTGGAAAGTCCAGCTCAAGGCTATCCAGGGATGGGTCCAGGTCTAGCTCGTTACTCCGGTCCTGGGCTTCCTCAAGAGTGGGGAATCGCTGTCTGACCCATAGCTGGAGGTCATCGTCATCCGAGCGAACAAAAATCTGTAGAGCCCTTCGTAATCGTGGCAGGCTAAAGCTTCGAAAAGAGCCAAACGGATTACGCCAGACATAGCGAAGCACATCCATTAACAAACTCAGTCGACTTCGTTCAAGTGCGACCGTCTCTGGAGTACTGGAACTATCGGGATCACTTTGTCCGGTCGTATGCCGTGCTGCCATTGCTACGACATCGTCAAATGCGGTATTTCTACCGGCTCGCAAGGTGCAAATTTTATATAGAGTAACCAGACCAACCACAATACGACCGATGCCAGACTCCACAAATTGGTTAACCTGGCGGTAGCTATGATCCAGTTTTTCTAGCGTTTGATCCCTATCCGCCTGCACATTCACTAATTGTTTAGCGCTGTTCTCGACAATGCACTTGGTTTGCAACAATTCCTGGGAGCGCGCCTCCAGAGCGTGTCCGACCTGAAGCAGATCTCGCTGAGTAGCTTCTTTCTCCATAACGCTCGCCGCTAAGCGACGATTCAACTCATCCAATTGACTGGTAGCCTGTGCGAACTGTTGCTGCAACGCTTCATGGTTATTGGCCAGCGTCTGCAGCTTGGTAGTCACATCTTCATGCTTGCCAGCCATTTTTTCATACTT
>JBLHKV010000291.1:0-4678 GCA_047618115.1 Halieaceae bacterium
ACCTCCAGTTCTTGGCAACGATCGTACAGTATCTGCAACATTCGCTTGCGACCTAGCCCGATAAAGCCGTGCCCGTCGGAACGTTCCACCTCCCCGTTAACGTAGCAGTCAATCATGTCCCAGTGGATAAACTCATCGGCGATTCGCTCCCCACTGACCGGATCGTTAGCGATCAAGTTCTCAACCGTCTGGTCGGAAAATACTACGCCCCAGCCAAAGGTGTCGCCGGGTCGGTTGCGCTCGTAAACCAATATGTCGTGGCTTGGATTACGCAGTTTCATCGAAATAGCGAGGTAGAGACCGGAGGGGCCGCCACCGAGACAGACAATCTTCATAAAAGCTCCATGTTTCTAGTGTCGTCACCGCGGTACATGAGTTCACTGGTCAATGACAACACAATAGTTTAGGCTTAAAACATATGCTCAGTATAGCGCAAACATTTTAAATATAAAATTTTAGCGGAGACCTATGTCCAAACCTGATGGCACAGCCCCGCTGGATCGCGAAACTCGTCTCCACGAGGATGACCACCACTCGATAAAGCTCTGGTTGCGGCTGTTGACCTGCTCCAGTTTGATTGAGACTCGCCTGCGCAGCGCGCTTCGCGAGCAGTTTGGCTCCACCCTGCCACGCTTTGACCTGTTGTCGCAACTGGAACGCAACCCAGACGGACTGACCATGGGTGAACTGTCCCAGCGGATGATGGTTTCGGGGGGAAACGTTTCGGGTATTGCTTCGCAACTCGTCAAGGAGGGTCTGATTGATCGCACGGCAGTGCCAGAAAATCGTCGCACTTTTATCGTCAAGATGACTCCGCCAGGGCGGCGCAGTTTTGCAAAAATGGCTACAGCGCACGAAGAGTGGGTAATTAAGCTGCTGGGGCATCTGCAGCACGATGAAGTCGATGAGCTGATGGGCTTACTGAATCGCGTCAAGCAGGCACTGTAGAGCATGTGGAAACCCGCGGAGCGCATCAAATACGTAGCAGTGGAGGACCACTGGCCGAGTCGGGATGAGCTTGATGCCAGCTTACTGTTCTCTCCCCTGTCTGTTGGTCCGATGCCATTATTGCAACGTACATGGGTGCCGGCGATGGTGCCGTGGCGCTCTAACGAAGAGGGCGAGGTAACCGAAGACGTACTGAATTGGTATGCACGTTTTGCCCGGGGGAAACCCGGAGCCATCGTTGTAGAAGCCACCGGTATTCGCGACACTCCCAGCGGACCACTTCTGCGTATCGGCGACGACCGATTTATCCCCGGTTTGAAAAAGCTGGTGGATGTAGTCAGGGAAGCTAGCGACGGTGAGACCCGTTTGCTCATTCAGCTGATTGATTTTTTACCCATTCGACGTCGGCCCGACCCCCAAAAATATATTCAGTACTATCTGGCGATAAGCAATGGGCTCCGGCAACGGCTGGAGATGAATAATGCCGATGATGAGGAGGTGAGGCGCGCACTGCTCGAGATGGATCACTGTGAGCTTATTAATTTTCTGTCCCCGAAGGAGTGGGAGGACATGCAGTTGGGGTATCGGGAGCGGGTTACCGACACTCATTTGGAGCATATTGCGGATCTGCCGCAGACGTTGCCCAAATTATTCACCCAGGCGGCCTGCCGGGCCCAAGAGGCTGGTTTCGATGGCGTCGAATTGCACTATGCACACGCCTATACGATGGCTTCGTTTTTATCCGCGACCAACAATCGCGGTGATGGGTACGGTGGTGCCCGTGAAAACCGTGTGCGTCTCCCACTGGAAGTGTTTCGCGCAGTGCGCAATGCTTGTGGAGACGATTTTGTTATTGGGTGTCGGTTCTTGAGTGATGAGATAATTGACGGTGGCAGTGGCATCGACGACGCCTGTTACTTTGCAAGTACGTTTGCCGAGGAGGGAATGGATTTTCTCTCGCTGTCCAGAGGCGGAAAATTTGATGATGCGAAACAGCCGAAAGTTGGCTGGTCGTCCTATCCTTACACGGGTCGTAGCGGGTACGAGTGTATGCCGGGCTATATTTCCGATGAGCAGGGTCCTTTTGGCAGAAACATCCAACCCGTTGCATCGATTAGAACAGCCCTACGCGACAACAACCTTGCCACGCCAGTTATCGTCGCCGGTGGTTTTTATAGTTTTGCTCAGGCCGAGGGCTGTTTACAAAATGCTGAAGCCGACATCATCGGCTTTGCGCGCCAGGCGCTTGCCGATCCAGATTGGTTTATTAAGGTTAAGTCAGGGTATGGTGCGCAAGTGATGTTATGCAAGTACAGTAACTACTGCGAGGGTCTGGACCAGAAGCACAAGCAGGTAACGTGTGAACTATGGGATCGCAAGGGCCTGGATGAGCCCGGTGTAGACAAGAGCAGCGACGGCAGACGTAGGCTGCTGGCGCCGCCCTGGGAGCCGTCTGATTGATGGCGGCTCAGCGCTCAGCCTGCCAATTTCTGAACCGTTCAATGCGCTCTCTGGTCGGGGGATGGCTGGAGAAATAGTCCAACAGCCCAACCTCGTTTTCATCTGTTTTTTTAACGTTTTTACGTCGAGACATTTCCTCCAGGATATCGGCGTAGGCAGTGGGGTTCAGATCCAGCGCGATCATGCGCTGGAGAGCATAGCTATCTGATTCGGTTTCAAAGTCTTGTGAGTATTGGTTTTTCAGCAGTAAGGTCGGCAGTAATAAAACCAGGGAGCTAGCGGTAGTCACGTCACCGCTTATCATCAGAACCAAGGCGGACACACCGGCCTGCTGGACGAGACTCTGCACCGAGTGGCGATTGATTACGTGCCCAATTTCGTGGAGTAGAATCCCTGTAAGCCCTTGTTGGTCGTCCGCTAGTAAGACCAGTTCATCGGTGACAATGATAGTGCCTCCCGGTAGCGCAAAGGCATTGGCACCCAGCGGGCCTGCTGCGCGAAACAGTAAAGTAAATGTGAATTCTTTGTGATGTCCTGCATTCTTTGCCAGCAGAGCCTCGAATGACTCTCGCAGCTCGGACTGCCTCGCGGCGGGGATTTTTGAGGGACTGAACACGGACTCGTCCAGTTGACTGAGAACTTCTCCCGTTAATTGTTGGTCGACACTCGTGGGAATCCATTGTGTCATCTGAAAACTCAGGGCCGGGACACCTTTGAGCACGAAGATGTACCCTCCCAATAGTAAAATTATCAGGGCCGCCAGCAGAACTTTAAGATTACTTTCAAGTAAATGCGCCGAACCAGACTTTTTTGAACTCCACAGGGAGGCCAACTGGTCTATGGTATTGTTAGCCCGAGTTTCCAGTGATGAACCGTCTGGCATCGAGAGGTAGCGCGCCGAATTTCCGATGCGTGGCTTGACGATTATATCTGAGAAAGGCAAAGGCTCAAGCGTTGCGGGGGTGGTACTCAAGCGGCCGTGTCGATCAACCGCTACGTCAACGTCGATGGGTGCCGAGGAGCGTCCATCATAGTACTTTGCCTGAAAACCTAGCGCCGCCTGACGGGAGTCCATGCTGTTCAAATACCGATTTCGATATCAAATATATCACTGGCACCGTCACCCAATGCCGTTTGGTTAACTGCCTGGGCGGCGGCAAATCCGGAAAAATCAGTGGCCAGTAGCTGCATGGTACTCGCCCTGTACCTCGCCATTCGAATCATCGCCCAGGGGATGGCCATTCCGAAACTAAGCAGAATCGCGAGAGTGTTGGTGGCATACAGCCACATCATCCGCTTCGCTTCCAGGTTACTGCTAAAACCGATCTCATCGAGTAGTAAATTGCTGTAAATAATATTGGTGCGCTTGGTTTGTATGTAGGCCGCCGTCATGGCGTAGGGGAGAAATAAAACTGGCGTCAATAGAACAGCTGCCTCCGACGGTATTATTTTCAGGAGCAGAGCTGCGGCTATACCCAATACAACCAGTGAAGTCAGCAGCACTAGAAATGCACCGATATAAATGCTGTAGAATTCCAGTGTGATCGCGTTGAACTGAAATTTTGTGCTGCCAAATCGCGTATTATTGGCGACAAACAGGTAGAACATTTTTTGCCACCAGGGGAATAATAGCCCGCCAATAATTACCAGGGTGCCGGTGATCTCAAAGTAGCTCAGTAATGCGGTGGACAATTCCGGGGTAAGGTCGTCCACAGTGGACTCCGTCCCATTGGCTTGACTAATAAGTTCCTCGCTAATGCCAAGTAATCCCGGCAGAAATAGCGTAACAAGGAGATAGGCTAGGAGCGGAAGAAACAGCAGATAGGCCGTGCCGAAGTTGCGATTAAATCCGAAATTTATTCCGCGCCACGACGAGTAGCGCATTCGAAACGCCATGGACAAAACAATGATCGCGGGCACCAGCAGGGCCCCCAAAATAAATACACCATTTGCCAGACCTGGCAACAAGCGGCTAACAATGGCATAGCCAAGTAGCATTCCCATCGCGATCAGTCGTCCCTTGAGGATTTGTATGGGGCTGGCGGTATATTCGAATGCCGAGCCATCCAGAATTGTATTGCCGTAGAAGTATTGTGTGGTTCGCACCTTTGCCCAAGCCGAGTATATTCCGAAGGTAACGATGCTGAGTACAAGATTAACAATCCATATGCGGAAAAATTCTCCGCTGCGACCATGGAACTCAAAGTTGTGAAGTATTCTTGGCTGTGGTGAATGGTTTTCGATGACTACCTCCTCGTCGGGCAAATTA
>JBLHKV010000292.1:0-4626 GCA_047618115.1 Halieaceae bacterium
GGCAGCGATTGATAGAGTCCTCCACAATCCAACAGGTCATTCATCACAAACTGAATGTCACGAATCGGTGCTTTATATTCTGGCATGAATACCTCTGAGAATTTGAATATGGGATAAGCGCGGTGCACGAAAGTACGATATGTAAACAGCGAACACATTATTCGATGTGTTGGGCTGAGGGTCAATTTCTAAATAAGGTCAATTTTGGTCAGCTCGACCCTAAATAATTACAAGAGTACAGATATATCTATTAAATCAGCCACTTGGCTAACGACTAAAGTATCTGACCAAGGCACGTCGGCAAGTAGCGGCGCCGCTATACGTTGCTTTAGCGTCGCCAGGTTCTCCTCATAACATGGCATGTCCGGATCTATCTGATTGGCTACCCAACCTTTCAGCTCCAGCCCGTCGGCCCTGATTGCCTCAGCCGTCAGTAAGGCATGATTGATGCAACCCAGCCGCATACCTACCACCAACACCACTCCCAATTGCAACTCTCGCACCAGGTCAGCCAGGGTTTCCACCGCATTCAGTGGCACCCGCCATCCACCAGCTCCCTCGATCACCGTCAGATCAGCCCGCTTCATAAGTACGCCACGGCAGTATCCGGCCAATTGCGACACACGCAACGTTCGACCCTCGTGTGCCGCGGCAATATGGGGAGCAATTGCCTCCCTCAATGCAACCGGGTTCACCTGCTGATAGGGCAAGTCGAAAGACATCGCCCTCATCAGCGCTCGAGCGTCTTCATTGGTGCCATCGGCATCGCATCCCGCAGCGATCGGTTTCACCGCCGCTGTCGACAGCCCCGCCTTGTTCGCGGCCAGTAGAATAGCCTCGCCGAGCAACGTCTTCCCAACCCCAGTGTCTGTGCCGGCTATGAATAATGCTTTCCCTGAACTCATACCATCAGCTCCGCTTTGAATATCTGTCCAATCAACACCTGATAAGTTGCCGGTATCAGACCATTCACACGTTGCTCCTCATAAGCGGCGCGGAACTTTCGTATTCGAGCCGGGCTGGTCAAACCACTGGGCGCTCCCGGATTCAAGTTATGAGCGCCAATACCCTTCAGCTCACCTGTCAGCTGGCGTAGTTCAGGGTAGTTCAAGGTGAGCTGAATTGACTCGACCTCCTGAGAAGCAAATCCGCTTCCGGCAATAGCGGCTTGTAGAATAGACGCATCGTGGAAGGTATTGACGTGGGTATAGTCGTCTACCTGTGACCATGCCCGGCGCAATTCGTGCAAGGTCTCTGGTCCCAGGGAACTGAATACAAAGCGGCCCCCAGGTTTGAGCACGCGAAAAATCTCCCCGAAAAGCGCTGGATAGTTTTCACACCATTGAATCGCCAGACTGCTGAATACAAGATCGATACTGGCTGATGCCAGGGGAAGATCTTCGGCGTCTGCACATATCCAGGCATCGCCGGCACGACCCCGTGAGCGCGCGTAACGCAGCATTCCCTCGGCAATATCGACGGCGAGGTATTGCGCGCCGGGATAGTGGCTACACAGCGCCGGCATCAAGGCGCCAGTACCCGAGCCCAAATCCACAAGGCTCTCCACTGGATGAGACTGTGGAGATCCAGCGCAGCGCTCGATGAGTATTTCTCCAACGCGCTCTTGTAATTGCGCCGAGCGGTCATAGGTAACTGCAGCCCTGCTGAAGGATCGCGCGATCCTGCTCTTATTCAACTGTGAACCCGTATCGATCGAAGCCAAGGACCCGCTGTGACCCAAAAATCCTGCCAATACTTCACAGAGCCAGCTCGAGTGGGTGAGTGGCAGTAAATGAGAGCCGTCAACACACACCTCAACCCGATGTTCCGGAACCAGCCGAACCAAACTATCCTGCACGCTGACAGGCACCAGAAGGTCAGATTCACCCAGTAGATGCAGACAGGGTATTCTCAGTTCGGTAAGGGCGACGCGGTTATCCGAATCAGCAAGTAGCTGCAGCCCATCTCGCAAAGTAGTGAGGGTCGACTGTGCTCGAGACAATTGACCTTTAAACAATGCCCTCAATTGCCGACGCCCAGCTCGCGCTGCATTGCGAGCACCACATTGCAGGGCATCAAACCGCTGTAAGCCCCTGTTGGCATCAGTTTCGAGAAGCGCTCCAAACTCCTCGAATTGCTGAACATCCATTGCGTTCGGCCAGTTATCTGACGCCAGGAAATGCGGATTGGTGGCAATACATACCAGGGCATCGATCCGCTCGGGGTAACGCTGAGCAAAGGCCGTTGCCACCGTTCCACCCAGTGACCAACCCACCCAGACTGCATGGGCCGGGAGCGAATCAGCAAGCGTCGGCAGCAGAATATCCAGATTGTAATCACCCGCGGGTGAGCTTCCACAACCAGGCAGATCAACCAGAACTAGATTCGCCCATTGCCTCAGTGCAGGAATGCAGCCCCGCCAGACATTGCGGTCAAAGCCCCAGCCGTGGATCAAAACCAGTGTTTGCCGGCTCTGCTTTGCACAACTAAGGTGCTCGCAGAATAACGGCTGTCCGGTTGATCCGGCCCTAATTGGCAAGCTTAGCGAGTTCATCCAGTAGCCTGTCCACCTGCGTTGGTGTATGTGCGGCACTGAGAGTCACTCGCAACCGAGAACTCCCGCGTGGCACGGTTGGGGGACGAATAGCGCCGACCAACAGGCCTCGCTTCGCCAGCTCATCACTCCACCGCATAGCCTCTTCTGCCGAGCCAATAATGATGGGTTGAATGGCGCTGGAAGAGGGCGGCACCGACAGTCCGAGCCCCTGACAACCCAGCCGAAACTGTTGAATTAACTCTTGCAGGTGCTCACGACGCCAGTATTCCCGCTGCGCCAGATCGACGCTTTTCAGCGTTGCAGCGGCTATCGCCGGTGGTAGTGCGGTGGTGTATATATAAGTACGGGATAGCTGTATGAGTGTTTCAATCAATGATTCGCTACCTGCGACAAAAGCACCCGAAGTTCCGAGGCCTTTGCCCAGTGTACCCATCAATATGGGCACTTCGGTTTCGCTCAGACCAAAGTGCTGCACTGAACCGGCACCGCTGCTACCCAACACGCCCATGCCGTGCGCGTCGTCCACCATCAGGCAGGCCCCGTGCCTGGCGGCGCTCGCTGCTATATCCGGCAGTGGCGCAAGGTCGCCGTCCATGCTGAAAACGCCATCCACAACAACCAGCTTCAGCCCAGTTTCGGGACCGCGATTGAGATGTCCTTCCAAGCTTTCCAGGTCGTTGTGCAGAAAGCGTTTGAATCTTGCCCCGCTAAACATGCCGCCATCGAGCAACGAGGCATGATTCAGGCGATCCTCGAATACACTATCGCCCTTACCCAGCAGGGCTGTGAGTACTCCCAGGTTGGCCATATAGCCACTGGAAAAGAGTAACGCTCGCTCCCTGCCGGTCCACGCGGCGAGCCGCTCCTCCAGCTGGTGGTGAACACGACTGTGGCCGACGACAAGATGCGACGCTCCACTACCTACCCCATATTCCCCGGCCGCCCTTTGAAATTCTGCGACCACCTCCGGATGGTTCGCCAAACCAAGATAATCATTGCTACAAAAGCCGAGCATCGGCCTGCCATCGACGACGACCTGGGTACCCTGTGCAGATTCCAGATTCAAGCGACGCCGGTACAGACCCTCACCACGACGCTGTGCCAGCGTGTCAGTCAGGCGCTGGGAAAGCCCATCCATAGAACGACCGACGACAGAAACCGCTGCCGCTTTCAACCAGCCGCGCTTTGTTGAGCGCGATCGCTCGTAGCGTCATAGAAACGAGGATCATCCGCTGGAGAAATATCATCGATAACTCTCTCTTCCGGCCTTATGCCCAGACGCGCGAACAGGTCCATATCCTTGTTGGAACCGGGATTGGGAGTGGTCAGCAATTTTTCGCCGTAAAAAATAGAATTAGCGCCGGCAAGGTAGGCCAGAGCGTGCATTTCCTCATTCATCTCTTCGCGACCCGCCGATAGTCTTACGTGTGATTTCGGCATTAATATTCTTGCTACGGCCACGGTTCGAATAAAATCGAAGGAATCCAGGTCCGGCTCGTCGGCCAAGGGTGTTCCCGCCACCCTGACCAGCATATTGATGGGCACGCTCTCGGGGTGTTGGGGCAGGTTAGCCAGTTCTGTCAACAGCCCAACTCGGTCGCCGACACCCTCCCCCATCCCAACGATCCCACCAGCGCATACCTTCATGCCCGACTCCCGAACATAGTGCAGAGTGTCGAGCCGATCCTGGTAGGTCCGCGTCGTGATAATGTCACCGTAGTATTCCGGTGAGGTATCAAGGTTGTGGTTGTAATAGTCCAGACCCGCCTCAGAAAGCTCGTCTGCTTGGTCAGCGGTTAACATTCCCAACGTCATGCAACTCTCCAAACCCAGTTCTTTCACGCCTTTTACCATGGCGACGACATAGGGCATGTCTCGCTTTTTTGGAGAGCGCCAGGCCGCGCCCATGCAAAATCGAGTTGCTCCGGCGGCCTTGGCGGCCTTGGCCTCGATCACAACCTGCTCGACTGCCATTAACTTCTCGTTTTCCAGGCCTGTGTCATAGCGGATGCTTTGCGGACAATAGGCGCAGTCCTCGGGGCAGGCCCCGGTTTTGATAGATAGCAAGG
>JBLHKV010000293.1:0-4622 GCA_047618115.1 Halieaceae bacterium
AATTAAGTGTACTGTCCCCGGAATTGCAGAGCAGTCTGTGGTCAAGCTAATTCGTTCCTGCAAACGACCGGGCAACGATGGTTTCTGATTCGTTGACTTCTGCGTCGGTCATCCAATCGAAATGGCTTTGTCTCCTGGTTTTAGAAAGTGTGTCATCGTTCTGATGAACCACACGAATAAACAGCTCGAGGCTATGATTTGGCCAATCGAGTAATGCGTTCAATTGCTTGCTTGCACGATCAAAGCAAAGCAGGAAGTCGATTTCCTGCGGCAGGTCTTCCTCGACGGTACGCTCCAGCGCATGATAGAGAAACTCTGCCTGCTCAGTCGCATCAAAATACTTGAAGTAAACCGCGTCGTTACCCGTGGCAGGAATATCGGGTGTGTCAGGCGAATAATCTGTGCGTTGTAACACTGGCCGGGAAAAGCTCTCTAAAACGCTAATATACTCATCGAGATTGGCGAGAATTACTGCCGATACGGGCAATACAATCCCACGCGGGGTAAAACCAGCGTTCGCGAGCACTTCGTGTATCAAATAACGATGAATCCGACCATTACCATCCATGAACGGATGAAGAAAGACAAAACCAAAAGCGATGACGGCCGCGTAAATTACGGGATCAAACTGCAATTCGGTGATATCGGTGTCGCTCGTGTCGGGTGTTGAATCTACGAGCGATCTGGCTTTCGCCGCAGTTTCGAGTAACCCTTGCATTAATGCAGGCAAATCCTCAGGGCGGGCGGGCACGAATACGACTCTCTTGCGATAACCCAGGTCATCTCCTATCCAGTTTTGCTGAGATCGCCAGGTAAATTCATGAAAGCGCGGATCAATTACCGCATTTTGCAATCCTACTAACCGCTCCTCAGTTAGAGGTTGGCCTGTTTCGGCTTGCCGTAACAAATCCGCAAATCGTTGTGCTTTACTGGCGGAGGGCTTTTCACGCTCAACTTCAAACGACGATTGAGTTTCTTTCAGGTAGAGGAATGCAGCAGCGCGACGCAACAGATCCTGATCATATTGCTCCAGAGTTTCCCGAGTTCGTTTGCGCAAGTCTTTATTTGCCATTTCACAAAGGAACTCTGTTTTGCGGACTAAAGGACAAAAATTCCGTGTTCCCGGAAGGTTATCGTTGACACGAAAGCGTGCATCCTTTGTGGTCGCAGCGGTGCCAAACTGCATAGCAGTGTCCAGCGCGTCAACATAACGCATTTTTGCTGGAACCGGTTTTCTTATAGGAAGCTCAGTGCCTGTCAGCCACTCGTACAAGAAGCAAGCTCGTCGGGCATAGGTAGACGTGGGGCTATCCGCTATCCATTCACACAGATGCTTCGATTCCGTTGTGTCAAACAGCAGACTGAGAACCTGTAAGTTTATGCCCTCATACCTGATGGCAAATTGGAGATGGCCAGCCAGTATGTCTTCTGGCTGGTAGCGCGATTCAAACAGGCGAATTAGGTGGTTGCCCTGCCTTTCTTCCTTGCGGCCACGGGCAGCACTATCGATGTAACACTCCTGCCACAGATCAATAACAGGGAGGTGGTGAGTCTCAATCAGCCAGCCATAACCTACACTAGATCTCATATTTCTCTAGAACATCCCCGAAAAGTTTCTGAAAAATTACCGCGCAATCTGAAAAATGTACGCATTAGAATAAATACTCTGAATTTTATACGCCAAAAATGTCACTGCGTCAATATTTCAGAAATAAATTGAATTTGCGTATAAAAATATCATTCTGCGTTCAATTTTCGGAAAGTTCTGCCTTAGTGCCTGAAAAGGCCTCATAGCAGTTGCCACCTAACCCGGAAAAGCTGGCGAGAAAACGAGACCGAGCTATTTATGGACGAGCGATTAAATAAATCTGTCCCGGTTATCCAGTCGATCGCCGCACGGGACTGGATAGTCCCCGCAGGCGCACCGGACCTCGATCTGGCGATCAGCGGTTTGATTCAATCCGGGGAAAGAAGTACCAGGGTCGGGCCCCAGGTTCCACACGGGTAAGATGTGTCAAGCATCCGTGCAGATTAATGCGTACAAATACTGCCCCAATCCTTCCATCGTTTTCTGCTGCCGCAATCGGTCCAGCGCGCGGTGCAGCCCGGCTTGTTGCTCACTGCCGAGTTGCTTGATACGCGCGGACAGGTCACCTTCGCTAATCTGGAGTTTATCCCGGTGTGCATGGGTGCGATGGCGCAATGAGTCAGCCAGGTAGAGAAAACGCCCGAGCACCACGAATGGGAAGTTACGGTTCTGGATAGGGCCCTGATGCGCTTCATAGCCGCCGAGCGGTAATCCCTGCACATGGAAACTGGATATGCGATCGGCGCCAAGCCAGGCGCTGCCGGCACCCAGCAGGCCGCCACCCACGGCGCCCAGCATAACGCTACTACCAGCCAGTGCAGCGTCTACCACTGCGCCCGTGGCCGCGCCTGCGATGGTGGCGGCCGCGGTAAGCTGTTTACGGTTCAGTCCCCAAATGATCCACTTTTCCGTATCGAACAGATTGCCTTCCAGCGGCAGCTCGTCGATCGTGCTTTCCAGGTGGTGATACTGATAAAGACGCTTCAGTGACTCGTGATGTTGACGTTCGATCTTACGCATGTCATTGAGATACTTGTTCTCCAGCATGCCTTTCAAACCCTCGGCCTGGGTTTTGCTGATCACTTTCTGCGACACCTGGTAGGTGCAAAGCCGGGTTAATAACGCTTCCAGCAAGCTGGCCGACTCCTGCAACTGCGTGACGCGTTGCCCGCGGTATTCATTCACGATGCCTGCCAGTGCAGATTGCCATTCTTCACGGATGTGGGAGAAGGCTTCAAGTATCGCCACGACTTTCTCAAAGTCGGCCTGCATGGCGTTGAACACGCGCACGATCTTGAAATACTGGCCCAGCGCCTGTTGCCAGCCCTGCACATGATCTTCGTTCTCAATCGGATTGATCAGTGCCATGCTGGCCTGGCCCGTCCAGCGCAGTATTTCCATCTCGGCTTCGTATTCGGCGCCGTAAGGGCGCGAACCATCGACGACATAGAGTATGGCCGCACCCTCCATGATCGGCTCGAGCAACATGACCTCTTCCGGAAACTGCTGCTGGCACTCTGGATCGGCAATGAATTGCCTGATAGCGTCGTGGCGCCTGTCCGCCGACGGGGCATGTTCCTGCAACCAGGCCAACGCCCGGGACGGGCGCTGGAACCCCGGCGTGTCCACCAGTGTATAACGCGCCGCGCCAATTAAAATGTCGTAGCGCTGGGTGTCGCGCGTGGTGCCACTGCGCGGAGAAATGGCAATGGCATCGTTCTGGGCAATGGTACTGACAATCGAAGACTTGCCTTTGTTTGGGTGGCCGACCACGGCGAACACGGGTGTCATGTGGACGTCTCGAGCTGAAGTACCTGCCAGTCGGCCAGGGTCGCAGCAAAGCGGCGCCATTCATCCAGGTGTGCAAGCGAGGGTTGACGAACGCCCGTGTCGCTCCAGTCCAGCGGCAGAATCAGCTTGTCCGCGTTCGAGTCGAAGTCATTTAACCGGTCGGCCAGTTCGGCCAGTGGCGGTTCCCAGCTTTTAACCACAACGACCAGCGAATGATCGCCTGGCGAGTGCGTCCGAGGTTGATGCCGCAGGGGGCCAATGGGATGAATCTCGGCGGCGTCTCCGAGCAGTTGTTGTATGTGCTCATAACAGCCCGGCGATACGTCAGCCCAATCAAGCAAGGTATAAGGCAAGGTGACAGACCGGGCCAGATTGGCCAGCGAATTTTCATCACCGGCAGCAGCGCCCGGCTGAGGCTGAAAATCAGGCTCAGATCGGAGCCTGCCGTGTTGCAGGCGTGCCCGGTATTTTTGCCTGGCCACCAGCAACATGAGGCTGCGCGGTAACAGGTTGTAGGCAAGTTGCGTAGCCAGAATGTATTTCCACCATAGCCCCACGGCAGTTTGCGACATGCCTTGCGAATCGAGACGGAAATCCCGGGTTTGTTCAATCAATGCCAGCGAGGCCTGGGCCTCGGACCAGAACCGCCAGGGAGTGCCGATTGCCTTTAAAGCGGGGAGTAGATCGTCCGGTTCGAGCAGGGTGCTACGCCAGACGAAGGTGATATCACTGCCCAGCAGCAACAGCAGATATAGCAACAGGCAACCCACCGAGAAACTCACCGCAAGAATTTGCGTCTGGTAAAACAACCAAAGCTCCCGGCCGTGAGTGAGACCGAGCCGCGACAGGGCCAGGATGAGATGCCGTGGCCACAGGGGAATATCCAGAATCCAGCCCGCCAGGCCTTTGCCCCCACCCTTCACCAATAGCAGGATGCTGAGCAGCAAACCCACAACGGGCACAAAGGCAAATAACAGCAGCAGGAACAACAGGTTCACCCGCCCGTCATCATCGCCGGTCAATACGCCATAAGCCGCCAGAAAGCCCAGGCACAGACCAAGCATGCCAAGACCCAGACTTAATTGCTTTAGCGCCGGCTGGTCTGTGTCTTGTATCACCCGCTGCCTATTCCTGTTCAAAAACGGCCATTATAACGAACTCGTGGATGAATGAGAGTAATGGTGGAGAATTGCAAGAGCCAAGTAACAGGGTCAGGTTTTACAGCCTACAAATAATGGGGTCA
>JBLHKV010000294.1:0-4620 GCA_047618115.1 Halieaceae bacterium
TCTGAAGCATGTACTCTGTATTAATGAAGATAAATCTTGGAGACTATAATATGAAAAAGGAGACTAGAAAAATAGTTCAAGTGCTCTCGCTCGCCGCCGGAGTGTGTGCGCTGCTAGTGAGCTGTAGTCACACCGAGACACACCTTAGCGACGCGCCCGACAGTATGGACGGCGCTATGAAAACGTACGCCTTCGATGCCACTCTCCACCGCACAGAGGGTGGTATTCCCCATATTATCGCCAGGGACTGGGGCAGCTTGGGTTACGGGCAGGCCTATGCAGCCAGCCAGGATCATTTTTGCGAACTGGCGCGCAACATATTGAAATACCGATCACAACTGTCTGAATATTTCGGCGCTGGGGATGGCAACCTGCAATCTGATCTTTTTTTCAAACTGCAGACCGATGTCGGACTTTATGATCACACTATCGATCAGGAATTTGCTGTTATGTTCGCCGGCTATGCCGCGGGCTTTAACCGCTACGTAAGAGACCACGAGTTTAATAAAATGACCGATCCACAATGTGCAAATGCGGATTGGATTCCACGAATGACAGCGCAAGATGTCCGCAGAATTCATCTAATGCCAGCTTTTTTACCGGCGTTGTCGGGTCTGATTGTTGCCGCCCAGCCACCCACCGAGGAGACCGGTGGACAAGTGTTTAAAAGCAGCCGGGAAGCTAGCCAAAAACTGGCTGAGCTTGGCGAGTCTCTGATCAAAGACAGCGATAAAGGCAGCAACGGTGTAGCCATCGGTCGCGATCTTAGTAGCGATGGGGCCGGCTTACTGTATACCAACCCGCACCTGAACTGGCGTGACTTCGATTTTCGTATGTACGGCACGCATCACATCATACCCGGGGTGATCAATCTTCTGGGGGCCAATCAGGCACAGCGAGCGAATGTTGGGTTTGGAACCAACGGCAACATCGCCTGGACTAACACCGTATCGACCGCTATGGATTTCACCTTCTATCAACTAGAGTTAGTGCCGGATAATGTAATGGCCTATATGTTTGACGGTGAGCAACGCGACATCGAAACCATTCCGGTCACGGTGAACGTATTAATGGACGATGGCGATATTAGCGAGCACAGGCACAATTTTTACCGCACACACCTGGGCTGGATGGTCGGCGGGGCTTTTGCCTGGCAAGATCCCGTGGCGTTCAGTCTGCGTATTGCCGACGAAGGTGCGCGAGGGTTTCAAGGTGGAGCGCTCGCGTTTAGCCGCGCCAGAACGGTTCGTGAGTTAAAGGCGGCTAGTAATCGCTATCAAAGTACGGCAGGCGTCAACACTATTGCTGCCGATAGCAGTGGAGAGGTCCTCTATGGAGATCTCGGTCCTGTGGTTAACCTTACCGACCAACAGTTACAGGATTGTCGCGTGCACGGCCAGGTATTCCTCGGGAATACCAGCGCCTGTGAATGGAATAATGACGCCGATGCTGCGGCCGCTGGCTTGCTAGGAGCCAGCAAGCAACCTTTTCTATTTCGTACAGACTACGTTACCAATTCGAACGACAGTTTTTGGCTGACGAATCCGGAGACTCCCCTCACCGGTTTCCCAAAAGTACATGGAGACACCGACACGGAGCGTCGCATGCGCACACGCTCCGGCCTGGCTATGGTGCAGGCTCGGCAAAAAGGTTTGGACGGGCTGAGCGGCAATACATTTGATTTGGAGACTCTGCAAGAGCGTCTGCTAAGCAACCAGAATATGGCCGGGCAATTGCTTCGCGACGACCTCGTGACTCTTTGCAATAACAATCCGCAGGTCAAACTTGACAGCGGCGAGGTCGATATTAGTGCCGCATGCCCGATACTTGCCAACTGGGATTTGACCGTCAACCTCGACAGTCGTGGCGCGCATCTATTCAGGGAATTCATTCGCGCGGTTAGAACCAAGGCAGATGGACGTGGTTCCCTGCCTGCGGCCCTTCGTCTTCGCAAAATTTTTGATAGCAATAATCCGCTAACGACACCGACTGGCCTGGACTCTAAAAACAACCCAGTTGCTCTCACCGGCCTGGCCTCTGCAGTCAGGCTTCTCACGGATGCTGGCATTGCTTTGGATGCTCGGCTCGGGGATATCCAGGGCGTCACTCGCAACGGTGACTGGATCCCTCTCCACGGCGGCGATGACATGGAGGGGATATTCAACAAGATGTCCCTGGAATTCGATGGTGAAAATGGATACCCGGAAGTGACTGGTTCCAGCGGTAGTTGGATTATGGTTACACGGGTGGCTGGCAATGACACCCGTGTCCAGGGTTTGACTACCTATTCCCAATCAACCGACTCCACCTCAGAAAATTATGCCAATCTAACAAGGCGATTTTCAAACAAACAGTTAGTGGATATACCCTTTTTACAAAAAGATGTGGAAGCGGCGGCGCTCAGTACAATCCGTCTGGTTGAGGGCACCGGGCAATGTGTAAATTTCGGCTGGAAAGTTTACGCTTTACCAAATTTCGCAGACGAGGCCGAGTGTAATAGGTACTTTCGAACAATCTCCGAAAGACAACTGACAGATTTTGTGGCGCAATAAAAAAATTGCTAAAGCTCGACGGCAAGTTTGGCAGCATCTTCGATAGCGCCCTCAATATAAGTAACCCCTGTAGAGTCCCCTATGGTGTGCACTGAGAATCCCGCTGCCTTAAATTGTTCCGCCAACGTCGTGTCGCCGGTCGCGCCCTTTGCGACGATGACATGATCCGCCGCTATGCTACGCTGCTGGCCGCGATAGTTAGTGTAATTGACCACCTGCTCACCAATACTGATCTGACTTGCGCTGTTAAGTATGGCTACTCCCAGGTGCTCAAGCTCATCGAGCATGCGCAAGCGACGCACCAGGTATAAACCTTTTCCCGGGCGGGCCGCATCATCAATGACGGTCACCTTGCGACCGCGTTCAGCTAGAAATTCGGCGAGTTCCAGACCGACAAGCTCTGCGCCAATAATTGTGACTCTTTGACCTAACGGCAGCCATACTTTCGTTACCAGGCGCACCAGTGGACCCACTTGTGAAGCGCGCGTGATAGCGCCCAGTTTCGCCATGAAGCGCGTGAACGCAGACGTCTTGCGACGCAACTCTGGATTGTCCTCGGACATAATCATGGCACGCATTTCGTCGCCAGAAAACACAAAGTTCTTTTCATTGCCCGGTATATGCGGCATATCCCGACGGGCACCGGTTGCTATGATTACCTGATCTGCGCCCAGATGTTTGACAGTATCAACCGTCGCTTGCGTATTCAGCATAACCTCTACACTGGACTCCCTAATTTGTCGGCGTTGCCAGTGCAGTAGTTTTTCATTAGCGGCATAGGCAATACCAGCAAATTGCAAGGTTCCACCCAAGCGATTACTGCGCTCTATTAGGGTCACTCTAAACCCTCTTTTTTCGAGACGCATAGCGGCTTCCATACCGCCCGGTCCGCCGCCTATCACGACCATGTGAAGGACCGCATCGGTGGCAATTAATTTCAAGTCCCGCTCTCTGCCTGTCTCGGCATTCACCGCACATTTAACCGCTTGGCGTAAATAGATTTGGCTAACGCAGCAGTAGCAATAGATACAGGGGCGTATCTGTTCGAGAGTTCCTGCGACAATTTTATTTGGCAAGTCCGGATCTGCCAGTAGCTTTCGGCCCATCGCAAGAAAATCAAAGTGCCCCTGTCTAATATGCGTGTTTGCCGAACCAGGTTCTACTCTACCGGCTGCAATCACTGGCAATCCCACAGCCTGCTTAATGGCAGTGGCATTGCTAATCATACGTTCGGGCACATGCGGTATATTGGACTCAGAGTGCATGTAGCCTTTGCTCGTATCATGAAACGCACTCACCGTGATTGCGTTCACGCCGGCTTGCTCCACCATTTTCGCCGTGGCAATTGCATCTGTGAGTGAAATCCCCTCCTCCACACCAAACTCTTCCGAGTCGAGCTTGCACCAAAGGGCCATCTCGTGACCAATCTCAAGCCGCACACTATCGATAATCCGCAGCAATAACCGCGCGCGGTTTTCCAGGTTGCCCCCGTATTCATCCTCTCGATTATTGGTGCGCGGTGACAAGAACTCCGAAATGATGTAACCATGACCGCCATGAATCTCGATGCCATCAAAGCCCGATGCCTTGGCGCGAACGGCTGCCTGAGTAAAAAGCCCCACGAGCTCATCTATATCGGCGTGCGTCATCACGTGCATTTTTGGCGCCGGTGCCTTGGGATCGAACATCTCGGCCAACTCGCTTTCCAAAAATCCGTCGACGAAATTACCCGACTTGCTGACGGGGATAGATGGCACCCATATTGGACGCCCTTCGCGAGAGTCTTCGGTGGAGGTCATTCCCCCGTGGTGTATTTGAACCGCTATCTTGGCACCGTGCTTATGCACCGCGTCGGTCATTCTTGTGAGGCCGGGAATAAAGCGATCGTCTGAAATAGCGACCTGATGAGGTAGATTACCACCGTGGGGCCACCCCACGCCCGCTACGCCCAGAACCACCAGACCGGCGCCGCCTTTGGCATGACTCTCGTGAAAATCGATAATACGCTGTCCCACATAGCCTTCTGGTTCGGCCAGATTCGTTCCCATCGCACTGACGATCATACGAT
>JBLHKV010000295.1:0-4607 GCA_047618115.1 Halieaceae bacterium
GCCCACCGCCGATTTGACAGTGCCACCCCGGAGCGCTCCCGCCTCGGTAATGCCCAGGTGCAGTGGCTGCTCTATTTGATCGGCAATAAGTCGGTAGGCAGCCACCGCCATAAAAACATCAGAGGCCTTGACGCTCAATTTGTAGTTTTGAAAATCCAGGCGATCGAGAATATCCACGTGCCGCATCGCCGATTCAACCAACGCCTCAGCGGTGGGCTCACCATACTTCCGCTGTAAGTCTTTCTCTAGGGACCCGGCATTAACGCCAATCCTGAGTGGAATCCCCCGATCTTTGGCGGCATCTATCACCTGGCGGATGCGATCCTCCCGACCAATGTTACCCGGATTGATGCGCAGGCAGTCGACCCCGTACTCGAGGACTTTCAATGCAATTTTGTGATCGAAATGAATATCGGCCACCAGCGGCACTGCGACCTGCTGGCGAATCTGGTGGAAAGCCTCGGCGGCTTCCATGGAGGGCACGGATACCCGTACGATATCTGCCCCAGCCTCAACTATGTGCTGAATCTGAGCAACCGTCGCCGCAACATCGCAGGTTTCGGTGTTTGTCATGCTCTGCACGCTGATAGGAGCATCACCGCCTACAGGCACATTGCCGACCATAATCTGACGGGTTTTCCGACGCTTAATGGGTGATTCGCTAAACACGGGTCAGGCTCCTACGCTCAGGCGAGCAAATTTGCGGCCCTGCTCAGCGGCGATTTCAACTTGTATCCCCGCATAGTGCAATGTGACCGCATTCGCATCGCCTATGAGTATCTCATAGGGCGGGGTTCCCACTACGGTGGTCACGTCGCCGGCCTTTCGTAGATTAGCAAACACCACATCGCCACTGGCGTCGCGTACCTCTAACCAACACTCTGCCGAAAAGCTGAAATGCAAGTCCGTACTAGCCAAACCAAAAGGCGCTGAAGTCGGCTGACCCACTTCGCTACTTTCCAGTACCTCAGCGGAATCTGGGTAGCCCACTGCGGCCATCGCGCCGACTTCCTCAGCTGTAATCTCAGCCGGTGCTACGGACCGCTCATCGACATTGCGATCAACGGTTACAGCTGCAACTTCGGCAGCCGAAACCTCGTCATCCGCCTGCTGCCACCAAAGAAAAAATGCCAATGCGGCAATCGCAAAGCCCGCCAAATATCCGACGTATCCACTGGTGCTGACCACCTGACGTGGCGGAGCTATCTCGCGGAGAGGTTCTCGCGCCATCATCACAGAGCATGCCGCAAGCAGCTCCCTATGAGCATCCAGATAGCTTTCTTCCGGCACCTCCAGATATCGCCCATAGCTGCGTACATATCCGGTCGCAAACGCTCTACTGCTGAATACGTCATAGCAGTCTTCCTCGACCGCCTCTACGAAATAGTTCACCCAGTTCAACTTTTCGGCGAGCTGAACTCTACTAAGCCCAGCTTTCTCTCGGGCGGCCCGCAAAATGACGCCAGGAGACGCCGATGTTACGCTGACAGTTGGACTATTTTCAGGGGCTGGCATAGCGCTTCTCGTATTCGGCATACTCTGCTGAATTTGGATATAGACTCCGTAAGGCCAGTGCACCACTGGCGACAGCGTCGGACTTCCCCTGTGAATCATTCAATTGAATACCCAGCCAAAGCGCGCGTGCTGACTGCGTCCTCACTGTGCTCCTGTGCAGTCCGTAGTACTCAATCGCACTAGCGGTATCGCCGCGCATAAAATACAAAGCGGCCAGCTCCAGGGTTGCCGGGCTACTACCGACATCCATCGCTACCACCCTAAGGAAAGCTTTCTCGGCATCCTCGTTTCTACCCTGTCGATGGCGGCAGCGAGCAAGATTGAAAAATGACTGGGCGCGCAATTCGTAGAGCGTGTCCTTCACCACCTCGGCGAGTTGGTCACAGGCTTCATCGATGCGCTCCTGCTGGTAGAGAAAGGCAGCATAATTGTTGCGCGCCCGGGAAAACTGTTTCTGGAGAGACAGCGCTCGTTTGAAATGATATTCCGCAAGCTCGTACTCTCCCGTGTTTTGGTTTACCAGGGCCAAGGCTTCTTGAACTTCGGGTGCATCGGGGCTCATCGAATGAGCCACTTTCAATTTACGTTTCGCCCGCTCCCAATTACCTTTACCCATGTAGGCGCGCGCCAGCTGTACCTGAGCTGCCACTGCTTCCTCTTCCGATCTGGCATTGGTGAATACAGAGCTCTGGGTCGATATACAGGCGGAAAGCAACACCGATACAAACACCATGAATAATCGTTTGGCTATTCGAGAATCAAATTTCACAGGCCAGCCTCCAATGTATCGAGATATCATCTACCCGACTAACTTCACGGTTTGTGTGGCACTCGCCTCACGATAGCGTTCGCTACGGCGTGTACGATCCACGACCTGGCCAACCAATTGACCACAGGCTGCGTCGATATCGTCACCTCGAGTCGTGCGTATATTGACTATATACCCCCGGTCAACCAGCACCTGCCAAAATCGGGATATAGCATTACCACTGGGCCTGCGATAGTCGGACTGATCGAATGGATTAAACGGGATCAAATTAATTTTACAGGGGAAACCTGTTAACAGATCAGCCAGCTCAGTAGCCTGCGCGGTGCTATCATTGACACCGGCTATCAGGGTGTACTCTATGGTTACGACTCTCTTCCGGTCAGCCTGTGAGTCGATGTAACGCCGGGCGCTGTCTAACAGCTGCGCGATAGGATACTTGCGATTGATCGGCACCAGTTGACTACGCAGTTCATCGTTGGCGGCATGTAGCGAGATAGCCAGGGACACTTCACTCAAACCAATAAGCTTATCGAGTGCGGGCACCACGCCCGAGGTACTCAACGTTACCCGGCGTTTGGAAATGCCATAGGCCAGATCTTCGAGCATCAAATCCATAGCGTCGACAACGTTGTCGAAATTCAGTAGGGGCTCACCCATCCCCATCATTACCACATTGGTTACCACCCGACCCTTACCAGGTTGAAAGGCATCATAGGATTTAATGGCTAACCACACCTGCCCGATAATTTCCGCTGCCGTCAAGTCGCGCTGAAAACCCTGCTTACCCGTCGAGCAAAAACTGCAATCCAGACTACAGCCTACCTGCGAAGAGACACAGAGCGTGCCTCGACTTCCCTCGGGGATCAATACAGTCTCAACGAGGCCACCGCCCTCGACCTTGACAGCCCACTTTCGTGTGCCGTCCACGGATTCCTGTTGAGAAACGATTTCCGGCGGTCGGATCTCGGCTATTTCTTCCAACTGCTGACGCAACGCCACGCTAAAGTTACTCATCTCAGCGAAATCAGTGACCCCGGCGTGGTGGATCCATTTGAGCATCTGTTGCGCACGAAAAGGCTTTTGACCCAACCGGGCAAAAAATGCCTGCATCTTCGCCAGCGGCATGCCTAACAGATTAACCTTGGCCTCGGCAGGCGCGACGGGACTCTGTTTAGGATCTGTTTCGACGATGCTCAAGAGTTGCTCCTGGTTATTGCCCTAGCCGCGCGGGCAGAGTTCACTTTCCGCAAAGAAATAGCTGATTTCACGCGCTGCCGAAGTCGTTGAGTCTGAACCGTGAACGGCGTTAGCATCTATCGACTGTGCGAAGTCAGCGCGGATGGTGCCGGCATCAGCTTCTTGTGGATTAGTAGCACCCATCAATTCCCGGTTTTTCAATACAGCATTTTCGCCTTCCAGTACTTGAACCACCACAGGCCCGGAAGTCATAAATTCGATGAGATCTGGGTAGAAGGGACGTCCTGCATGCTCGGCGTAAAAGCCACCAGCAACAGCGTCGCTAAGCCGCAGCATTCTTGCGGCAACCACGCGCAGGTCACTTTTCTCAAAGCGACTGACTATTTCTCCAACTACGTTTTTTGCCACTGCGTCAGGTTTAATAATGGAAAGCGTGCGTTCTACGGCCATGGGGGCCTCCTGGAATAAATTGGGTATTGCGTCCGATGTCGTGAACGCCGATTGGTTGAAACAACGAGGGTGGATCTCCACCCACATCAAGCCGGGGGGATTATACGGATAAACGCGCGGATTTTCATCCGTTAAGAAGGTGGTAAATGTACCGTTTTAAAGCTTATTTTTAGTCTAGCTCATCGATCCAGGCGCCCTGAATGGCCTCCAGAATCTTTTCGCCACAGCGCCCAGGGTCGTCCTCGAAATCCGGGAGTGCCATAACCATGGCACGCAGGTCGACGAAATTCAAAGTAAGTGGATCGCGGTCGGGATAAGTTTCGCTTAATTCGATAGCTATATCGAGGCTGTCCGTCCAACTGAATTTCATTGCTGTTTCTCTCCGCTAGTGATTTTCAGAGACCATATTGATGGTGTATCTGGGGATTTCTATCACCAGATCAGTGTCTTCGACGATTGCCTGACAGCTCAGTCTGGATTCAGGCTCCAAACCCCAGGCCATATCGAGATAATCATCCTCGAGTTCATCGGCCTCCTCCATGGCATCATATCCCTCGCGTACGATGACGTGACAGGTGGTGCAAGCACAGGACATTTCACATGCGTGCTCAATTTCGATATCGTTTTCCAGTAGTACTCGACAGATGCTGATGCCCGGCTCCGCAGCGGAGCCGGG
>JBLHKV010000296.1:0-4590 GCA_047618115.1 Halieaceae bacterium
TTAGTGAGGTGCCCTCTGGAACATTCCCCAGTTCTCTCACCAAAAGCGATGACCAAGGTACACTGCGTAACGCTTTATGGATGCAGGCCATGGTGGTCTCGTTACTAACATTGATACCGTTGCTATCAATATTAGCCGGCATGACCAGCTCGGAGAGGTTTATCGGTTTGCTGAACGATCTGGCATCGCTATCTCTCGTCATCCCCTACGCGTTCGTCGCTCTTGCTTATATCAAAGCGCGAAGCAACGGTATGGATGCTCCCTTTAAAATGGTTCGCTCGGACAAGCTGGCAATTGGAATTGCCTGGGTAGTACTGGCGGTTTCCGCTGCGGGGTACTTTGGCGCAGGTTTGTATGCCTTGCAGGTCGAAAAAATTGATTGGCTGTACGTTACTATCGTCTATGGTGGTCCAGCTATTTTGATCGGGCTGGGTTTGTTGGTGCGCTCGGTATCAATTAGGGTTAATCGGTAAAGGCAGTTTCGCGATCCAGTTTCTGGAAATCTTCTTTGTAACGCACGCCGCAGTCTGGGCAGGTAAACTCTTCCGGGAGTGAATCGAAAGTGGTACCGGGCGGATATCCCTCGTGACTATCTCCCTGATCTTCGTCAAATTCGTACTTGCAGCCCGGGCACTGGTATTGCGCCATAATTAACTTCCCCTCTCGGTCACGTCAGAACTGCGCTGGCCGTATCGGAACCGTACTTTCTGTAGATCCTGTCTTCGGCAGCGGGAAGAATATTGACCTTGCTCAAATCGCCATTGATATGAGGCAGTGCCAGTAGCCGCTTGTCCATGACCTTGAACCAGAGTGCCGGGATGTACGCCAGCCAATACATGCCAAAGTAGCCATTGGGTAGCTCTGGTATGTCGTCGAAGTTTCGTAAACTCTGGTAGCGTCGAGTCGGATTGGCGTGGTGGTCAGAGTGGCGTTCGAGGTGGAACAGGGTCAGATTGCTGGCGATGTAATTTGCATTCCAGGAGTGGTGTGGCTGGCAACGCTCGTAGCGTCCGTTGGCCTCTTTTTCGCGCAAAAGACCATAGTGTTCGATGTAGTTTGCACTGGTGAGTTGATACCAGGCCCAAAAATTATGAATGGCCAAAAAGGGCACCATGATCCAACCAAAGGCAATAATCAGGCCCCCTTGCAACACCAGGCTTATAGCGTAGGACTGCAGCACGTCATTCTCCACGCTCCATGCAGACTTGCCCTTGCGTGCCAGTCGTTCTTTCTCAACGGCCCAGCCCCGCTTCCACGCACCGGGTATTTCCCGCAGCATGAATCTGTAAATTGATTCGCCCATTTTTGAGCTGGCAGGGTCGTCCGGGGTGGCCACATGGGTGTGGTGACCGCGGTTGTGCTCAACACAGAAGTGTCCATAGGTGGGCACCGCCAAGACAATCTTTGCCAGCCAGCGCTCCAATTTCGATTTTTTGTGACCCAGTTCATGCCCGGTATTAATGCCCAGCCCACTAAAGGTACCCGCAGTGATCGCCAGCACCAGCACCGACCACAGCGAGATATCCTGCGTGCCGACAAACCAGGCTAAAGCGATCAGTACCAGAAAATGCATCGGCACCGTCAGGTAGGTCAAAATTCTATAGTAGCGATCCTCTTCCAACTGCGGCACCAGTTCCTCGGGTGGGTTGTTCTCGTCCGAGCCAATGGCCCAATCCATGAAGGGCGTGACGATATAGTTGAACATTAGCGGTATCGTCAGCGCCCACTCGCTTCCTGTCCCATAAAATGCCAGTACACCAGTCATCGGTAGTAATGGATTGAGGAGCGACAATAACCATAGGTAGCGTTTTTTGTCGGTGTAACTGATGGTTCCCAATTCCGGGTGTTCAAGGGTGTAGGTTTTCATAGTGATGACGCTCCATTCTGATTGCCCCAGCATAGACTTATGGTCCATGCGCCGCAATTTCACTTAGTGACAAACTAGTAGTCATTAAGTGACATAACTAGCATAATTCTTGAATGCTATCTCACTTTCAGGTCTCTTCTGCCTACGCTCGACTCGTACTTGGCGCCAAATGGTTGCCATCGACGGTTCTATTGGCTGGTTCAGGTATGAACGAAGAGCAACTCAAAACGGTAGATTTTGTCTCGGCAGACACGTTGATGTGTATCTACCGTAATCTCGAAGATTCCGGGGTAGAGAAAGCGTGGACCGCACATCTAGGTAGTCGCTTGAATATCGCAACCCACGGTCCTCTGGGCTTTGCGGCGCTGAGCGCACCCACCTTGGGCGAGGCATTGGCCGTGATGGCAAATTATCACGCAGTACGAGTTACCGGAATACGGACAGAGATACGCGAAACAGAGCATCGTTTTGAACTCGGAATCTGGGACCTGACCGGTGATAAGGATTTCGCGCGTTGGATGAGTGAGATTATCCTAAAGGTTATTGAGACCTTGATCGAAACAATACTGGGGCATCCAGTGGGTGGTAATGTACAGGCGCACTTTGCACACGCTGCGCCGTCTTATGCGGTCGAACTCAAAAATATCTACCACTCAGAATGTAGGTTTGGTTGTGAATACAGTGCTATCTCACTGCCGGGGTCCTGGCGCAAGTTGCCTTCGCCTTTATCGAGCGAAGAAATTTATCAGTCGAATATCATCAAGTGCAAGGACACGATAGCGAGTCAGATATCCGTCAAGGATACAGCAGCCAGGGTCAGGCATATATTCAATCTACATTTCGACAGAAAGATAGCGGGCGAAACCACCAAAGCCCGTCCGCCCGATCTCAATGAGTTAGCCCTGTTAATACACGCAACTCCACGAACCCTGATTCGGCGACTAAAAAGACAACAAACCTCCTATAGGGAGCTTTTGGAAAGTGCGAGGAGGGAGTATGCAGAAAATTTGTTGCGCCAGGTCAGGCTGAGTGTGGCCGATGTGGCAGAGCTACTCGGTTACCGCGAAGCTGCCAATTTTGGCCGAGCTTTCAGGCGGTGGTATGGTACTAGCCCCGCTGCCTGGCGAAGGACTACCTAATATTTTCTTAAGCTGGCCGGTGTAGATTGTAACCTCCGTTGCACGAATACTACGATTGTATAAAACAGGAGAAACACTATGGATTCCATCTACACTTTATTGCTGCGTTGGTCTTGGTCGCTATTGCTGGCGTTATCTGTGCTTGGCACTGGCGCTCTGGCTGCGGATTCGCTGCCACCCGAGGTCAGTGCGCTACGTTCGGATTGGGATCACGCAAATTTTGCATTGCAGGGTGATACTCAAAAGGAAGCTATGCTTGAACTGGTAGGCAGGTGTGCTCCGCTGCTGGAAACGCTGGTCGAGAATCAGGCAGCGTTGACCTGGTGTGGAATTGTTAAAGCCAGCTATGCAGGCAAGGCGGGCGCGCTTTCGGCAATGAAATACGCGAAGGCCGCGCGTAAGGATTTTGAGGCGGCACTAAAGCTGGGAGACGGTGAAACAGTCGGGGCTGCAAACATCAGCCTTGGTACGCTCTATTTCAAAGTGCCGGGCTGGCCCGTCGGTTTTGGTGACGATGACCGCGCGAAAGAGTTGCTCGAGGCCGGGTTAGCAGCGGACCCCAATGGCATTGATGCCAATTTTTATATGGCAGATTTCCTATACGAGGACGGTGACCTTGAAGCGGCGCGTGAACATCTGGAGAGGGCGGCGATGACGCCGGCTACACCGGGTCGAGATATTGCGTACAAGGCACGGCAAGACGAGGTCGCTGTTCTGCTTGCGAAAGTCGAGAAGAAACTTGCAAGGTGATAGGGGACTTGGACTATTTAACGATTAGGTGCGCTATACCATATAGGAGATGTCCACGCTCGCTCCTGTATTACTTTAGGTAGTGTTTCACTGAAGCATGCCGCCGGCCTCTCTGACTGGGGTATTGAATTACAGTCAAAGGTGGTCCAGCGGCAGCTGGGGTTTTCTACCACGCGAGCGTAATACACTGTGGACTGATTTATTTCGAAATTCTCGTCCCTCCAAACACCGCATAAGGTCGCGTGCCCCCTACCACTGCGCTGACAAGTGTTGGGATCCACACCTCCTCTTGGATGTTCATCGCCAACCACATTAATCACTTGCTGGTGCATGTTGCCACCAGCGTCGGTCCATCCCTTGACGATTTGAATTTTTTGAAGCTCGGTGGCACCTGTTTGACTGTCCATAAATGCATTTACCAAAAACGTCGGCTGAGAATTTTTGTTCGAAGGAGTTGGCAAATCACCTCCCATTGGAACGCCCTGTGCGTAAGCCTCTTTAAGCATATCAGCCGAATTACACATGTCGGTTTCGTAGTTCCATCCGGCAAATAATCGGGGCAATATCCGCGGTCCGCTGGTGCCAAATGTTTCTCTTCGCTGCATGGCAGCAAACAGTGATTCGCGGGTATTTTCCTCGGCCCATATACCTGCGATGCCACCTGGGTTGAAGCGGCTAGCATCGGCCTTGGCCACCCCGGGAATTTCCAATGGATCGGGCATACGGTCCATTGCGTATCTGTCCAGGCCAATTGAACCTGGAAACCTGGCTTCGTCAACTGCACCGGCTGCGCCGATATGGGTATCTGTAGCGGCGACAATACCGAGTTTGAAT
>JBLHKV010000297.1:0-4578 GCA_047618115.1 Halieaceae bacterium
GGAACTGCTGCCCCCTGTACTCGTCGGTCTGACGCTCGCAGCTATATTCGCCGCTACCATGTCGACTGCTGATTCTCTTGTGTTGAGTTGCTCGGCGGTGCTCACGCACGATCTGCTGCCGAAGAATATTGAACGCCCGCTTGTGATCAAACTTGCTACTGCATTGATTGTTGCTTGCGCGCTGTTACTGGCTCTGCTCAATAATCAGAGCGTGTTTAGTCTGGTCATTATGTCCTGGTCAGGTCTTGCCAGTGCTTTCGCGCCATTGCTGATCGTCCTCTGTCTCGGCCGGAGGCCAACGGAATCTCTGAGTATCGTCGCCATTTTTCTGGGACTCGGGTCGGCCCTGATGTGGCGTTTGCTCGGCTGGCACGATGCTATTTATGAAGGCCTGGCCGGAATTGGAGTGGGGCTAATACTGTTAGTGTATTTATCCCCGAGAGCAAGACAAGAGGCAGTGCCCAAAAACAATCGACTAATTATCAGCAAACCATTGACGTGACCTGTGGTATGAGTTGGTAGAGGAGCGGGGCACCCCAGCTCCCCCCGTTAAGAACCCATCGTGCCCAATTCGGGCAGTAGACTCAAGACAAAGCCACTCACGTAGCCACAGGATGTGAGTTAGAACAGCGCGTGGTAGATCGTTACACTCGGCAGCGGATTTACCCTAATGTACAGAGCAAACTGCTCCCAGTTGAACGATCGGCGCTGACCGTGAGAGGATATCTATGAATCACACAGCTAGTTGCCTTCAGGAATTGTGCGCTATCCAGTTTCATAATAAAAATTTGGTAGCGGCACCCAGGAACACCAAAAAACCAATTGAATCGGTGATGGTAGTAAGAATAACTCCACCTGCGATGGCTGGATCGACCCCCATGTTCTTGAGCAGCATAGGAATGATCGCACCAGAAAGTGTACCTGCTAGACTCACAGCGAATAGCGCTACCCCGAATACCGCGCCCAACTGCCAATCCTGATACCAAAAAATAGCCACTAGAAATACCACGGTTGCCCACAGCGCGCCATTGATTGCCGAAACCTTCAATTCATGCAGGGTGAGTGGACCAATATTTGCCGGGCCAACTTGTTTAAGCGCAATACCTCGCGTCACCACGGTTAATGTCTGGCTACCGGTGACCCCTCCCATGCTGGCGACCACCGGCATCAAGACTGCGAGTGCAACAATTTGTTCGATAGAAGCTTCAAACATTCCTATAACTGCCGCCGCGACAAAAGCGGTGACAAGATTTGTCCCCAGCCAGACCGCACGATTGACAGAACTCTCAAGCACTGGTGAGAACATGTCCTGATCTTTGTTTAATCCTGCTTTACTGTATATTTCTTTATCCGCTTCGTCCCCTAAAACATCAATGATGTCATCCACTGTTATACGCCCTAAAAGGCAATTATTGGCATCAACGACGGGGGCAGAGAGCAGATCCAGATCTCTGAATAATTGGGCAACTTCACCTGCAGGTGTTAAGGAGTCAATCAAAGTTGCTGAGGTATTCATCACCTGCGACACCGGCAAGGCGTTGTTGAGCGAGACGAGATCGCTCAGCGCCAGTGTGCCCTGAACCCGATTACTTCGATCGACTACGACAAGGCTATCGAGGTGTTCTGAAAGCTCGCCAACTCTGCGCCGATGCTGGCATAGATACCGATAAACCGTCTTGAGGCTAACTTCCGATCGTATTGCGGTAGCGTCGACATCCATTAGTCCACCGGCTGTGTTATCCGGGAATGCGCGTACCAGATTGTAGCGCTCCAGTCTCTGCGCATCCATCGCACCCACGATATCATTCATGACGGACAGCGGAAGATCTTCGTCGATATCGGCCAGCTCATCCATTTGCAGTGTCGAGAGACTTTGCTGCAATGCTTCTGGCAACATGGTCTCGATCACCGAACGGCGAACATCGCGATGCAACTTGAGCAAAATTTCTCCGCTCAATTCAGGCGAAACATGCTGCCATACAGATGTGCGGAACTTGCCGGGCAATGCTTCTAACAGACGTGCTATCTCTGAACATGACAGAGGTTCAATCAACAGGAGAATCGCCTGATCTTCGGCTGATTCTATGTGCCTTGAAACCACCGACACCAACTGATGTAATTCCAGGGCCTGTTCAGATTTCATGATGTCTTCCTGATAGTTGGGATTAGCTGTCATTGTACCGGCAAGTTAAAAATCAAGAGGGAATAAATTCCGATCTAGCCGCTTCAAGCAACCGCCCTGCTCCAATCAGCGAACGCACTTATCCTGAGATCACGGTAGTGCTGAGCATTTACCAGGTGCCTACCTAGGTTGAAGAGATTACTGACAGCTGCATGAGCACCAAGGAATCGCTGAGCCTGCCTGACCGATTTGAACTCCGAGATGTCGGACCATCTCATCCCCCGCTCCCTAACTCTGGTGGCCTCATGCGATTGCTCAGCCCGACTATTCTCATACTGTTCAGTGCTGTGGATCGTCTCGGGTATCAACTCCCGATGAGCAACGCCATAGCTTCGTAACTTGTCCGTCACGATCTTCCTGGGTTCCCCACCATGGCTTCAGTAGCCGCTTGAAAAAGCGCTTAGCAGCGGCACCGTCCCGCTTTGCTTGAAGATATACATCCACAACCTCGCCATCCTGGTCGACAGCCCGCCAGAGATAATGCTGCTTGCCATTGATCTTTTGGTCCAGCACACCGGCGAAAACCTCATCGAAGTAGAAGGTGTCGCCGTAGCCTCGGTGCTTTCGTTTCAATCGGCGTGTATAGATGGCACCGAACTTGATGCACCAGAGGCGTATCGCTTCTCGACTGACCGTGATGCCTCGTTCGGCTAGTAGATCCAGACGGCGTAGGAGATGATGTCTGGGGGGAATCTGTGGCGTTTATATGTATTCATCCTCCAATTCTATCAATTTCGGACAGTTAAGTTGTCAGTACCTTGCAACGCAAACAAACGCCACAATCAACATTCGCATCCCATTCATCCACACTTTACATCCTCGTTCTTGAAAAAAAACGTTATTCGCTACGGACGAATTACTGCAACAAGCCTGCCAGTGATGAAGGCTGGCCGGGGAGTTTTATTAATTTACCGCCAATCATCACCATTGATACCTTTTCTAATTGGCTAATATCTTCTAAAGGATTACCGGGAACGGCAATAATATCCGCAAGCATACCGCGCTCAATAGTGCCAAGGCGATCACTCCAACCCAGCATTTCAGCCACGACACGGGTGCCTGCCTGTATTGCATCCATGGGAGAAATACCGGCCTCGACAAAAAGCGCCATTTCCCTTACATAAACGGAGGGGTCAACAGCGCCGGCACCAAGATCAAGCCCCACCGCAACTTTTACGCCCGCTTTATGAGCACGCCCAATAGCGGCTAGAAATTGGGCTCTACCGTGAGTCATATAACTGTCATTCTTATCTTGCGCACGCAGCTTTTCCCCCTCCGCGTAATAGTCGCCCATATAAACCGTCGGCACAAAATATGTTCCGTGTTTAACCATCATCTCAATGGCTTTGTCATCAATGTAAGTACCGTGCTCGATCGAGCGCACCCCTGCAGCCACCGCCTGCTTGATACCGTCCGTTGCATGCGCATGGGCGGCAACCGGAACACCGTGACGATTTGCTTCCTCCACTGCTGCTTTTAGCTCTTCAGGTGAAAATGCCACGTTACGCGGGTTATCACCCACTGACTGAAAAGCACCTGTCACTAGCAGCTTAATCCAGTCGGAACCGTATTTAATTTCATTACGCACGGCTTTACGAATTTCTTCCGGCCCATCAGCAATTAGCCCATCAGCAATAACACGCTGCTCAGCTGATAAGTAATTGATGTCGCCACCACCGCCGGTTATGGATATGTAATGGCCCGCTCCAGAGATACGAGGCCCAATAAAAACACCCGCGTCTATTGCTCGACGAAGATCTATAGCTGCGTAAAACACATCCGCATCGCCCATGACTCGAACGCCGGTCCACCCCGCTAGCAATAGACGCTGCAAACCAGCTAGAGCCATCAAGCCCTTATAAGCAGAAGATGTGCCCAGATGGGTAGCCTGATAGTCATCAGCATGCATCAATGGATGCTCGTGAGCGTTAATCAAACCGGGTAGCAGGGTTGCATCACCCAGTTCAATGATTTCGGTTCCAGGTGGAATAATTGAACGATTTCCGATGGCGATAATTCGTTCTCCCTCAACCAACACCACAGCATTGTGGATAAGTTTTGAACTACGTCCATCGATTAAACGATCGGCGGTTAATGCTGTTGCCGCATTCGCTGTATTACTTAGCGCTAAAAATATAAAAACCGTAACTTTTATGAATGCGATTCTATAAGAAATTTGAAGTTTATTGGTCCGATCTTTGATACTTACTGGCATTGCATATATCTCTTGAGTTAAGAATTTTGTATAAGTTCCAATTGCTATAATACTCACTACGTATATATTTATGGCTGCGCTAACTCTGCCATTAATATATCCGCTAACCACCGGGCAATCAGCGCATGTCCGAGATCGCTAGGATGCATCTCATCCCCGGAGATCAGGAGATCATGAATAC
>JBLHKV010000298.1:0-4573 GCA_047618115.1 Halieaceae bacterium
CAAAAAGGCGAGTTGCCGCTAATCAGCTTGATCGGCTTGGTTGTTACACCCGCAGAGGCCATATCGAACAATAGAAAACTAATACCCTCGTGCTTGGTGCCGCTGTTATCGCTACGCACCAGGCAAAAAATCCAGTCGGCCTTATCTGCGTAGGAAGTCCATATCTTGGAACCGTTTACCAGGTAGTGGTCACCGCAGTCTTCGGCACGGGTTTGCAAGCTGGCCAGGTCGGACCCAGCTCCGGGTTCGCTATAACCCTGGCACCAGCGTATCTCCCCACGGATAATTCTGGGTAGATGTTCATGCTTTTGCTCTTCGCTGCCGTACAACATCAATGCTGGTCCAAGCATGTCAATGCCGAAACTTTCCACCGGGCGTCGCGCTCCTATGCGCGACATCTCCTGTCTGAGTACCTTTGCTTGTTCGTTGTCCAGGCCACCACCGCCGTACTCTGCTGGCCAGGTAGGCGTCGTCCACCCCTTACCGGCCATACGGTCAAGCCACACCACTTGGTCAGGGTGCACAGGATTAGGGTTGCGTCCCCCCCAAAACTGATCTGCCTCCGATGTTCCCGGAGTTCTCATGGCCACCGGGCAATTGGCTTCAAGCCAGTCGCGGGTTTCCTCTCTGAATTGGTCCAGCTCACTCACTATTGAATCCTCTCTGATTGGGGGAAATTACGGGGATAGGTGCTACGGGTATCCAGACAAATACTACTAGAGCCTACCCACTGGCAAAAACGGATTTGAACATACAGTATGTTTTACCTACATTCAAGTATTTATACGTCACCCAATGCCTCCAGTAGCGGTCAGTCTACTGAACCAGGGCAAGCAAATTACCCTCCCAAGTAAGCCAATACTTGTTTCCGGGGGCGATAGCTGGTCCTCTAAGCATTACCGTCAAACTTAGGACTACAATCGACCCGTGAGCAGCACTATATTGGACAGCGATAAACTTATTATGGGGGCCCGCCAGCAGGAAAAGCTGGACGACTTTGGCGATGAACATTACCGCCAGGGCCTGGATCACTATATCAACACACTGGATGCCCACCTGGTTGATGAACAGTTTCGACTGTCGGCAGCATCGCGAATATCCAGAAATCTCGGCACCAGGCTACGAATTAACGAGGCCCTGAGGCGAGAACCGGCAATCGCTCACGAAAATATAGCGCAACCCCTCTTTCTGACAGGCTTACCTCGCACCGGAACCTCGGCTTTGCTGAACTTATTGGCTACTGATCCCGCGACGCGAACTCTGCGCAATTGGGAGACCACATTCCCCGACCCCCTGCCAGGCCATCAACCTGGTGATATCGATCCACGCCGTCAGTACGTGGCGGATGCCATCGCCGAGCAGCGCGCTCGAAACCCGGGGTTCGACAAGATTCACTATGTCGATACCGACACTTCGGAAGAGTGTGTGATGATCCATGCACTGGCCTTCGACGGCGTGATGACCGGGTTTGAAATATTATTGGAACCCTATGCCAGTTGGTTTCAAAGCCATAGCCTGCTCCCTCTGTATCAGTACTTCAAAAAGATACTCCAGTGTTTGCAATGGCGTGAATCGGGTGAGCGCTGGCTGCTCAAGGCGCCCGCCCATATGTGGGCCATTGGAGAAATTGTAGAGACCTTCGGCGCGGTAGGCGTGCTGTGGGGACACCGTCACCCACGCGAGGTGATTCCCTCTATCTCCAGTATGACCTCCATGATTGTAAAAATGTTCGGAGGGTCAATTCCAGAACTTGAAGATGAAAAACTGGGTCCACTGGTGATGCAGTTTTATGCCAATTCATTGCGCAGCGGCCTGGAAAAACGCAACCAGCTGCCCGACAATATTTTTCTGGATTACGCCTTCGCGGAATTTGTAGATTCACCTCTGGCATTAGTTGAAAGAATCTACGAGCACTACGGACTGACTCTCGATGAACCGGTGAGCAGCGCAATACAGGCTCATATCCTGAAGAACCCTAAGGGGAAACACGGTAGCCACAGCTATAACTACGCGCAATACGGTCTTAGTGAGGCTAAAATCGAAGAGTGTTTCGACTTCTACATCGCCGACCCGAAGTTCAATCGTCACTTCTAGCACTGGGGGAATAGTATGCCATACACACTCGATCAGCTTTCCGACCTGCAGGACATTCAAGACCTTATTCTTGACTACGCCAATGCGATAGATCAAAAGCAACTCGATGAACTGGACAAATTGTTTACCGAAGACGCCTGGATCGACTATTCGGCATTAGGCGGAACCAAGGGTCTATATCCTGAGGTAAAGGAGTTTCTCGCCGCCACGCTACCCCTGTTCCCTAAGTTTCAGCATTTCAACTCCAACATCAGAATACACTTGAATGGGGATGAGGCGAACGCGCGCATCTACTGTTTTAACCCCATGTACGTACCCGAGAAGCTGGGGGGTAGCAATGAAGTCATGCTACTTGGATTATGGTATCTGGATAAATATCAGCGCATAAATGGCCAGTGGAAAATAAGCGAACGAGTAGAGGAGGCCAGTTGGAATTACAACGTGCCCGCCGGCATGCCCAATTCAGAGTAATCTGTGCCGAATGCTAATGGCTAGACAACATGTGGGGTCGCAACTTCAATCGCGACCTCACCGACCGTATCAAGGCGTAGGCATGAGATTCTAGGAACTCTCCGCCCCCTGCAGTAACTCGACCACTTGGTCGCGGTGCGAAAATACCAATAACAATGCCAGGTCACCCTCTTCCAACCATTGCAGCGCTCTGTGTGCACCTGCCAAAGGATCCGCAGAGAAACTGAGCTGATCCTCGGACAATCCCTGATCAATACACTCTCGCTGAATGAGCTGGCTGATCTCACCTTCCTCCCTCCCGCGAAGATAGTCGGGGACTTCACAAATCACCACGTGATCTGGCTCCAGACCAAAGGCACCCGCAGTTAATCCCCGAATGTCTTCATCACTGCGATCACCGGCGTGACCCAACATCAGCAAACGGCGCTTGGCGGGAAGATTCTTCATGGTTTCCGACACCGCCGCAATACTGTGGGGGTTGTGTGCAAAGTCGATAAATATCTGCGCCCCATTGGCGCGGAATTCATTACAACGACCCGGATTATCGGTAGGATCACTGTGAAAATCAGCCATACCATCGCGCACCGCCGCGCGACTGAGCCCGAGCTCTATACAAAGACACATCACACCCAGCGCATTTTGAATATTGTAACGAGCCGCCCCATTCATCGTGATGGGTATCTTCGCGACCTCGCTGACCACGGTCGCCGTTCGACCATCAAAAAAGATCAGCTGTCCGTCCTCCAGCCAACCACAGGAGCCGTCGTTAGCTCGCGCATTGACTACCTCAGGATTATCGGGCGTCAGGCTAAACCAACAGACACGCACACCGCGCTGCTCAACTTCCTCGGATTGGCTGTAAGCGTAGGTCACCAGGCCAACATCATCGGCATTGAGTACCAGTACGGCGCCGCGCGCCAGCGTTCGGAAGACGGCAAATTTGGCCTCGGTGAGCTCTGCTACCGTGTTGATCCCGTACTGCCCCAAATGGTCGGCGGCTACGTTGGTAACAAGCCCGGCCTGGGCCCGTTGCAGAGCCAGGCCGCGGCGTAGAATGCCACCCCTGGCAACTTCCAGCAGGGCAAATTCCAAGCGGGGATCACGCAATAGCATACGCGCTCCGCCTGGCCCCGAATAATCTCCGTGGTCGAGAATTTCATCGCCCACTCGCACAAAATCTGTGGACGTTACACCAGCTACCTTCCCTGCCGCACGTGCTACGGCGGAGGCCAGCCGAACGCAGGTAGATTTACCATTAGTACCGGTAATCATCGCCACCGGCAGATCGTAAAGGCTTTCCCATTCTACGCTGTCAGGATCCGGCAATTGATCCACCGGCCAACTGCGAGAACCAACCCCATGCCCGATGGAAATAGTTTCGTCGTCGGACAAGAAATCGACACTATGGCTACTCGCAGCGCTCTGCAGTGCAAGTAACTCGGGCCGTGCCTCGTTCGCCATAACCGCGATGATTTGCTCACTCAAATCTTGAAGCGGTTGCGGCTCTGTTCCGAGTAACTCACAGGCCGTGTAATACCAGGCCGCCTGTACTACAAAAATAGCGGAATACAACTGGTCGATGGGCGCTGAAATGGCAAGATTCAAGCCGCCATCGTATTGCCTGGAAATACTCTTCTGCTCGCTCCAGCCGACCGCCGCCAGCACAGCTTGTATATGCTGCTGCCAGCAGGCTTCCACATCGTTCAATGGGAAACCTGTGACGAGGACATCGGCTATGGCGCCAGGAAACTCCCACAGCAGCCCAGGGCCCGTCAAACGTCGACTGTCCTCGAGGATCAGTTGGCCTGATTCCGGAAAAGGTATCGCCAGCGCCTCTTCCAATTCCTCCACCGACATTCGTATCACTCAAACTCCCCCATCGACAATCTCCACAGACTCCTGAATTTTGGGGACAGTTTACTTAATTAATTTTGGGGACAGTTTACTTAATTTTATGAATTTCGTAGACGTTGAAATTCATAAAATTAAGTAAACTGTCCCCAAAATT